>DTYX01000192.1 GCA_012961655.1 Candidatus Poribacteria bacterium | reverse complement strand
TATTATAATTTTGAAGCGCTGAATACACCTCCGCATCATCCCGCGCGGGATATGCATGACACATTCTATATCTCCGATAATATCCTTCTGCGCACGCATACATCGCCGATGCAAATTCGGTTCATGGAACAACATTCGCTCCCTATTCGCATAATTGTGCCTGGCAAGGTCTACAGACGCGACGCGGATATCACCCACAGCCCCATGTTTCATCAAGTGGAGGGTTTGTTGGTGGACAAAAAGGTGACGTTCAGCGAATTGAAGGGCGTCCTAACGGTATTTGCGCGGCGGATGTTCGGCGAGAAAACAGCCCTGCGTTTTCGACCGAGTTTCTTCCCCTTTACAGAACCCAGCGCCGAAGTTGACATCTCCTGTATCATCTGCGGTGGCAAAGGATGTCGAACTTGTTCCCAGACGGGATGGCTGGAAATCCTCGGCGCCGGTTCCGTTGACCCTGAGGTCTTCAAAGCTGTTGGATATGACCCAGAAGAGGTAACCGGTTTTGCTTTCGGTATGGGGGTTGACCGCATCGCCATGTTGCGCTATGGAATTAACGATATTCGCCTGCTGTTTACGAATGATATGAGGTTTTTGAGGCAGTTCTGAAACATCAAAGAGACCGAGTTTTTGGAAAAACTCGGTTTTTGAACAACATAAGGAGGCACACACAATGAAAGTAAGCGTCAAATGGCTGAAAGAGTTCGTCGAGTTCGATCATTCCGCTGAAGAATTAGCCCATTTGCTAACCATGTCGGGCGTTGAAGTGAGCAAGATAGAACGCTTGGACAGCGGATTAGATAAAGTTGTCGTCGGTAAAATTGTCAATCTCAGACCGCATCCAAAAGCGGATAAACTGGTGTTATGCGATGTCGATGTCGGGGGAAAAACAGTTCAGATTATCTGCGGCGCGCCGAATGCCCGTGAGGGATTGATTGCCCCCGTAGCATTGGTTGGGGCAAGGTTGCCCGCTGGGATGGAAATTAAACCTGTCCGTTTGCGCGGCGAATATTCGCATGGAATGCTCTGTTCGGAAAAAGAACTGGGATTTTCGGAAGATGCTTCGGGCTTGATGGAACTGCCCACTAATCTTGAGGTAGGTACGCCGTTGCCGCAAGCTCTTGGAGTTGACGATGTTGTGTTTGAATTAGACCTTACGCCCAACCGACCGGATTGTTTGAGCATTTTCGGCGTTGCACGGGAGGTCAGCGCCATTTTGGGCAATCCGCTTCGATTGCCCGAAATTTCAATGTCAGAATCAGATACAGAAGCCAGCAGTGTAACTTCTGTAAAAATCAGTGACCCCGATTTATGCCCGCGTTATGCGGCGCGGATTATCCGCGGGGTTAAAATTGCGCCATCTCCCACATGGCTTCAGCAACGTTTGGAGGCTATTGGGTTGCACGGAATAAATAACGTCGTCGATGTTACGAATTACGTCCTCATGGAGTTAGGTCATCCTTTGCACGCGTTTGACTATCATAAGCTTGCGGAAAACCGAATCATCGTTCGCAGAGCTTTTGTTGGCGAGGAGATTGTTACCATCGACGAAGAATCGCGTAGTTTAACCGATGATATGTTGGTAATTGCCGATGCCGAAAAAGCTGTGGCATTAGCCGGGGTAATGGGAGGATTTGACTCTGAAGTCACCGAAAATACCACCGATGTCCTTTTGGAAAGCGCGTACTTTAATCCTATTAGCATTCGGAAAACATCGAGGGCATTGGGAATGCACACGGAAGCATCCCATCGCTTCGAACGCGGGACGGACATTGAGGGACTCATCACATCGCTAAACCGCGCCGCGCAACTTATCCAAGAGATAGCAGGGGGCGAGATTTGCAAAGGCATCGTGGACGCTTATCCCGTAAAATTTAAACCGGTGAAAATCCACCTTCGCCCCGAACGGGTGAACTTCTTGTTGGGAACGAATATAAAAAGAGCAGAGATGAAGGATATCCTCACGCGTCTGAAATTTGAAGTTTCAGACGATACCTGCGGTGAAGGTGTATTGGAAGTTACTGCCCCGACGTTCCAACCGGAAATCGTACGCGAGGTTGACTTGATTGAAGAGATTGCGCGGATTTGGGGCTATGATAATATTCCCACCGTTTTGCCTACTGGGGATATTCCACTGGTAAAAGAGGATATCAAGATAGCTTTGCGGGAAAGGACAAAATCCGTCATGCTCGGTTGCGGATTAACGGAAGCGGTAAATCCTTCATTCTATAGCCCCAGAGCCTTCGATGCAATCAATCTACCAGAGGATAGTCCATATCGAAAAGCGTTAGTTTTGCAAAAACCATTGAGCGAGGAACAATCCATCATGAGGACAACGCTCATTCCCAGCTTGTTGGGAAATGTGCAATGGAACGTCAACCATCAAGTGCCAGATGTTAAATTATTCGAGTTAGCGCGTATTTTTAATCCCAAGGAAAGCGAATTGCCCGATGAGCGCGAGATGTTAGCTGGAGTTATCTCCGGTTCGATGAGTTCGGGACTGTGGAATGATAAGACGAGAGAGGTTGATTTCTTTGACATCAAAGGAATAGTGGAAAATCTCTTTGAGGAATTTGGACTCGTCGAATACGAAGTGAAACCGGTAGACCATCCAACATTACACCCGAACAAGTCGGCTCAGATTAGAATGGATGGGGAAATTTTGGGCATAATGGGGGAAGTACATCCAAACGTTTTGGATAACTATGATATTTCTCAGAAAGTGTATCTTTTTGAGCTAGATTTCGATAAACTCGCCGAATATTACAGCAATTTACTTCGGGAATCGCCAGATGTCGCAAAACATTTTCAGCCTCTTTCGCAGTTCCCAAGTGTATTCAGAGACTTAGCCATCGTCCTCCCTGAAGATGTTCCCTCTGAGGAAGCGAAGCGCATAATTCAAAAAACAGGCGGAGAAATAATAGCCTCTCTCAAACTATTCGATGTCTATACAGGGCAGCCGGTGCCAGAAGGGAAAAAAAGCCTTGCTTATTCTATTGAATATAATTCAAAATCTGGGACCTTAACTGAAGATTCCGTTGATGTCATACATCAGAAAATTATCTCTCAACTTGCCAAAAATCTAAACGCGGAATTGAGAAGCTGATTACTTGAAACGGCTGAATAATTATTAACGTAATTTTCAATATTAAATTTGCTCTTTTCTGTAATGCGTGATGCGTAATACGTAATTTATTCTTTTTACGTATTGCGTATCTGTTT
>DTYX01000191.1 GCA_012961655.1 Candidatus Poribacteria bacterium | reverse complement strand
TCACTTCGATTTTAGTTCTTCCATTTGAGATTCGATGTGCCCTTTAATCTCCTCAAACTGGCTTAAATTTTCCTCTGGAATGTACTTTACACGCGCAATTTCCTCTCTCACATCCAGTTCTGCGATATCATCGATGGCGGCGCCGCTCTTGAGGCAATCTGCAGCTCGTTCATGAAAAAACAGGATTAATTCGAGCATTTTATACTGTTTATCGAAAGAGGTATAGGTATCAACTTCATTCATAGCATTTTGGTGTAGGAAATCCTCTCTGATTGACCGCGCTGTTTCCATAATTAATCTATTTTCCGGGGACAGCGCATCCAGACCGACCAGACGGACTATCTCTTCTAATTCGGCAATTGTAATGCCTGTATAGACAGACGCTTCGACGGGCATGTTGGAGGTATTGGCGATAAGCACAGTTCTTTTCATCAGCGGCTCGCCCGTTGATGGGTCTATCAATTCTGGAAACTCCATCAAAACGTCTGTCATTTCATTTCCCCGCTCGCCACAGCCGACATACACAATAATATCGGCATCCGCCCATTTGGCGAGCTGATGTTGAATTACGGTATTGTGGAGAAAGATAGGGCTGTTGCCACCGACGAAATTGTTACCTAAGGGCACCTCCAGGTCATAAACATCTGTCTCTTGCTCAATAAGCCTAACCTCGGTAATTTCATCATAGAATACATGCTCTAAATGGTTATAAGCAATTTTTTGCAGGAGCGGGGTTTCGGAATTCGGATTTCGCCTTTCGCCTTTGTCTTTTCCTCTACCCGCCTGGATATAAAGAGTCTTCAATAGGTTAGCGCTGATAGGTACTATATCTTTAGCTGTATAGGCTCGCCGTTTTCTTGATAGATACCTTTTCATCGCTTCAAATTTGCGATGGCTTCCAATTCGACAGTGTCTATAGAATTTGGCAATTTCATTTTTGTTAGAGATAGATATCCGGTAATGAAAACTTTCTTGCATTTCGCCGCGGCTGACTTTGCTTAAAACACCCAAGCGAGTTAGCAGATAAGTGAGGCCAACAGACATCTGAGCCGAAGCGGTAGATATCTCAATCTGGTTCCGGCTGAAGTGCCCATCAGTTAAAAAGTAAGCGCCTAAGAATTTACTGATGACTGAGTTAGTTGATTGCAGAATGCTTGTTGGAACACCACAAGCGCGCGATTTTTGATATTCAGGAAAACCTAAAGCTTTGACAAAACCGGCTAAAATAGAGGAATTAATAATGCTGGTTAAAACAGTGTTGGCGATAGTCTGTTTCGGTTTGAGAGCAAATAATTTTTCCGACAAGTGAGCGAAACACGCTTGAATTTCGCGGTCATTATTATAAAATCTTACAGTATTACCCTTAATCATCCCATCACCATAAAGCAAGCCTAAAAACTCCGCTAAGTCCTGATTTAGATAACGAGGAATGCTGACTATTTTACTGTCCCTTTCACCGGCAGATGCCGTGGGGCAATTAGGTAGTCTCCTGTTTTAAGTTGGGAAGCCGGTTTTTCGGTAATATTTAAATTTTCATCAGTGACCAGTAACTTATGAATTGGGGTAATCTTTATTTTTTTGCCGGCTCTGGTGGTAATTTCAATTAGTTGTTGAGTTCGCCCTTTATAGACAGAGGTGGCTAAATTAGTAATAATTTTACCGTCAACATAAGATAATATTTCAATTGGGCGATGCAACACAGTATATTCCTCATTGTTTTTGATTACCTTTTGACCTTTATTTTTATATTTTTCAAATAACGATTATCCCAGCGCCAAAAATATCGTCAGTGATGGTGTAAGTGTAGAAGCTGGTAGAAGTTTCGGGGGCGATGGCAGTTTTTGGACAATCATCGCTTCACCCGGGATGGCTAGATTTTTTGCGCGGGCAAATCCCGCTGAAAGTCCGAAACGGGCAATTATTTGAAGTAATTTCAGAAGTTTTAATAGAAGTTCGCGCAGGGTTTACGCGTTAGTTTTAATCAGCATGGGTCTGGCTTCGCGTTTGTTTCTGTAAACCATCTAATCAGTGGCTTTTGATGTCTCCCCACGCGGTGGCGAGTTTAGCTCGCTGATTCACGACAAAGCCAGGGCCACCATCGGGAATATTGGGACCTGTTACCGCGAAATCATCAAACATCGCTTTGACACCATGAACAGCTATAACAACCATCCCAGAGGGAAATAGATTATTTTTATACACATCGACTTCTATGTCATCCACAAAACACCTCACCTGATTTTTACTAACCGTTACTCTAAGCCGATACCATTTACCCGCTTTAGTGGGGAAAGCCACTCCTGGGAATCGATGACCCCGGTCTCCCTTATCATATATCATGCTATACGCAACCTCCTTAAGTCCCACCCATTCCGCATTTATTATGCCTAAACAATAACCGTTTAGTCCATCACCTTGCCATCGAACACCTAACCATACGCCTGAACTCGCTTGGCAAAATCGCAATTCTTTTGAAAGCTTAACGCTAACCTCCGCGGTATAGTCTGTCCACGACATCTGTCCTGTATAAAGGTCATAACGCGTCCCAAAATCGTCATCTCCACCAATGACGACGCCATTCTCAACAACCCAATTTCCCACATTCGGTTTGACGACTTTTTGCTGCCATATACATGTATCCATTTCCCATCCATCCAAATTGCTATCCCTAAAATTATCTCTCCACGTCCCTCCCGAAACAGGTAAAGCACTGCCCAAAAGAAACGCGCATATTGCGCCAATTGCTATCATTCTGTTCATATTTTTCTCCCCCTCCAAGATTTCTGCCCTTAGTTGTCGTCGAGTGCGGCTCAAACGTTGCCGTATCGCCACTTCAGTCGTTCCCATCAGCTGAGCAATCTCACGACAAGAGAGATTATCGATGTAGAAAAGTTGGAGCAGAACTTTTTGTTCATCGGAAAGTTTGTTGATAACATCCGTCCCGAACTCCCAACTCTCTGAATTCTCTTGTTCTTTGAGCCATTGATTGAGAATTTCCGTTTGGAGATTATCCAAAGGTATCTCTAAATCGGACAACATTCGCTTCTTGCGAGTCCATATCCGACAAAGATTTTTGGTAATTCCTCGCAACCAACTTCCAAATTTCGCAGGTTCTCTCAGTTTTCGCAGGTTCAGATAAGCCTCTACAAAAACATCCTGTGTTATGTCCTCTGCGTCATGGAAATCACGCGTGGTTTTGACCGCATGCAGGAAAACAGAGCGTTTGTATCGCTCAACGAGGATTTGAAACGACAATTCATCGCCGTCTAATACTTTTTGAACTAATATTTCGTCCGATGTTTTCATGGAAAATCCCCATATCAGTAAGTTTTAGAAAAAAACTTCAACTTTTTCCTCGTCGAGAATGGCGTCAGGAACTAGGAGCTTGGATCTGGGAACTGGGTGTTTTCTGCTAAAAGTTCCCAGCTCCCAGTTCCTAGTTCCCAGTTCCATGTTTTACGCTGGCAGATAAAAAGTGCAAGATCCTTTTGCAAACTTACTTCAATAGTGGTTCATTTCATAAATTCATACAGGGTTTTGAAAATGAAACTAAGATAAATTACGTATTACGCAATACGCAACACGTATCACCCGATGGAGTTTTAAAATGCATCAATAAAACCCTTTCGTCCATTCTATGTGTTGCAAAAAAATGTTAAATTGTGACATTGAGGGGGAAAATTTTTTTAGTAATGTAACAAAAAAGTGTTTGTTATATTTCTGATGGTTTCAGTATCTCGTTTGGCGGGGCTATTTGTCAAAAAGCTTCAGGAAATGCAAGTGTAAACAATAATTCCATCAACTTGGAAAAAATCGGCGTCC
>DTYX01000190.1 GCA_012961655.1 Candidatus Poribacteria bacterium | reverse complement strand
GTAGTGCACTGTTAAGTAAGTTCTGATAGTTTTAGGCAAAATCTTCAGCCACGGATTAACACCGATTAAACACAGATTTTTACTGATTTTTCCGTGTAAATCCGTGTGTATCCGTGGCTAATTATCTTTATCAAAACAAATTTAACAGCGCAATAGTTCTCTCAACTCAATAATTCGAGATAGTTCATTATAAGCATAGCTCCCTGGTGAGTTTATGAATACAAAATACCAACTCCGTTTCAAAGGGCAATTTCGTCGCCTGCCAATCCCTTCCATGAATTAGATTGTATAATATCCTTTCATAATTCGCCAGCATTCCCTTTGATTTCCCCCCTACGCTTCTTACAGGAAAGGATACTACGAGGTGTTTAGCCTGCAATGCTTCCATTAGTCTTATGCTACAACCCTTTTCTTGTTGTTCTAGACACGGTATAGTTTTAAGCAATAACGCCACATCCGCTTCTATCGCCGGCGGCTGTACGATGACATCTTGCGCCAACGCCATTGAATTTAAACCAGTTAGTTCAAGATACCTGTCAATAAAATCCACGGTATTCCTATCAATATCATAGGCAAAATATTGTGCTGTCCTTTCCAAACCCATCCAGGGGATAGTCAAAGGATTTAATCCACAAGCGGCATCTATGACAATTTTCGGTTGACCTGTAACATCAAAGATAGATTCATAAAACTTTTCAAGGACAGGAATTCGTTCTGTCGTAGAAGTATGCAACCTTAAAACGCGCCGACACGTTTCCTTTATTTCCGTTTCCAACTGCGTATCATAAGCCGCTTTCAAGTGTTCGTATATCCCATCGTAGTCGAGTTTTCGTCTGGATGTATAGCATCCAAAGATCTGATGCAATTTTCTCTTTGTCGCTTTGATGGCGATTTTTACATCTGCATTTTTTCTTAGTTCGTTTTCACCGATGCGTTTAATTGTGTCAAAACAAATCGTCGCGTACTTTTTTGATGATTGGATAGTATCAATTAAAGTCTGAAGTTCCCCCATTTTTTAAGAATCAGCAACCTTTTCGCCCCTCTATTTGGCGTCTAAGTTCTAACGCATATTCTCCACTGTCAGAAATATCAGAACGGCCTTTCCAAATACCGCAAGCGGACAGCTCTGATAAGCTTTTGACCGCATGGCGACGCTGAAAGAACTTAGTCAGAGGACGCAAAATAATAACTTCAACGTCGCCGGCTGGAATCGGTAAAGTTTCATATACAATTAATTTGCCCTCTTCGGAAATTTTGCCGCTTACCTTTAGAGCTTCCATAATATTTTTCTCTCCTCTGAATGAAAGTATCAACAGTTTCAAAGCATATCACATGACAACGTAAAGTTTTGTATTTGGAAGTTTATCTATTCTACTACTTTAACGGTAATTGAATGTGAACCTTCAGTATCATCATAGTTTATCCACTCGATTCTAAGTTTTTGGATACCTTTACTCATTAGCCTCCCATCTCCATGATTTACCAAATTCTAATATACAGGTATGACATGATGCTTGTGTACCCTAGTTCTCTTAGTTAAATGTATAACATATTCAGTTACATCACTTCTTAATTTATAAGCGGGAAGTCTCATTCTTTTTTAGCCTACCCCCTTTCCTTCCTTCCATCCTTCCAATCTTCCAGTTTAAAGAATTTAGCGGGTTAAAACAGAAAAATGAATGAATCAATCCCCTACCCCTTCAACGTCACCACTGTAACTCCGTCTCCACCTTCGTTAAGCCTGCCTGGCCGGAAGTTTGCTACGTGAGGATAATCTCTCAGGAATTCTACGACTGCATTCTTCAATGTTCCAGTACCTTTTCCATGAACAATAATAACTTCCTCAAGTCCCGCCAACAGCGCATCATCCAAATATTTATCTAATTTATCCAGCGCTTCCTCAACTGTATCGCCGCGTAAATTCAAGCTTGGGGAAATTATGCCACGTTTTTTGTATTGAAGGTCAAGCACAGAAGGAGATAATTTCGAACTATTGTACGTGGGTTTTGTTCGCTGGACATCTACAATAGGTACAGCTACATTCATATTGCCGACCCGGACCTGAAGCATATCGCGAGTATCGGGTAGTTGTACGATTTCGCCGAAGCGAGCGAGGCTTTTGACGCGTACTTTGTCGCCAATTTGGAATGTCTTGAGTGGAGATTGAACTACTCTGGATGATTTCTTTCTGGATTTTTTAAAATCTTCTCGCAATCTGTCAACGGCAGCGTGAGCTTCGCGGATACTTTCCTTAGATGCTTGTTCTTTTCGGATTTTGGCAACGGTGTTTTCAATCAGTTTGCGAGCATTGTTGATAATCTCGTAAGCTTCACGTTCGGCGGATTCTCGCAGCTGTTTTCGTTCGGATTCAAGTTGTTGAAGTAAATCATCATATTCTTGCCGAATTTTATCGGCTGATAATCTTCTATCTTGAGCAATTTTCAGTTCATATTCCAAACTTCGCTGCTGCTTCTCCATGCTGGCAATTAATTCTTCAATGGCTACTCGTTCTGTGCCGAGGTAATCTTTAGCGGCTTCGCGGATATGTTCGGGCATACCGAGATGTTCAGCGATTTTTATCGCGTTACTGCTGCCGGGAACACCAATTTGAAGACGATAATTAGGTTGTAGCGTGCGCCAATCGAATTCCATTGAAGCGTTTTCCATCCCTGGTTGTGAATGAGCATGCGCTTTCAGCACGCCGTGGTGAGTTGTAACGATGGTTCTGGCGCCAGTAGAGTGAAGATAATCTATAATCGCCATGCCCAAAGCCGCGCCTTCGGTTGGGTCTGTTCCCGCGCCGATTTCGTCTAAAAGGACAAATGAGTTGGCGTCCGCTCGATTGACGATATCGACGATTTTGGTTATATGAGATGAAAAGGTGCTCAAATTTTGTTCGATGCTCTGTTCGTCTCCGATGTCTGCGAAAACCCGTTTAAAAACCGCTATCTCGCTTCCATCCATCGCGGGAATGTGCAATCCCGATTGAGCCATCAGAGTCAATAAACCAACAGTTTTTAACGCGACAGTTTTGCCGCCGGTGTTCGGCCCTGTGATAACTAAAGTGGTAAAATCATCCCCAATGTAAATGTCCGTGGGGATGACTTCTTCAGGACGAAGGGGAGAGGATTTCGGAATTCGGATTTCGGAATTCGGATTTCGGAATTTGGAGTTTGGATTTGGGATTTCGGAGTTCGGGATAGTGAATTGAGATTCACGGAGGCTCAATTCTAACAGTGGATGTCTGGCTTGGATTAAATTAATGTATCCTCTATCGTTCAACAGAGGTTCAACGCAGCGAAATTCGATACTCAATTTGGCTTTCGCTGAAAGAAAGTCTATTTCGCCCAAAATGTCAAGAGTTGTTTCTAATTCTGGCAAAAAACTCCGGACATCATCGGTGAGAGCCCGCAATATGCGCCGAATCTCTC
>DTYX01000189.1 GCA_012961655.1 Candidatus Poribacteria bacterium | reverse complement strand
CTTTTGTATGCTAAATTGTATCTATGCCAATGTGGTAGTTATGTGCCTGAACGATACATATTATACTTATGATTTGCTCGGTAATTCCAATAACTCTTATCTTCATCTGGGATTTCGATGCGCTAAAGATGTGAGGAGGAATAGCCGCTGATTTTGCTAACTTCAATAATCAGTATGGTTTCGATACGCCTTCGGCTACTCAACCCAACGGTTTTACAATTTGCGGTTTTATGGTGAAAAATGGAACGTAAACGTTATCTAAAAAAGACTAGTCTGAACGAAGCATTAGAACTTTTTTTCAAACATCCCGCCCTGTCGAATTTGACCGGGAGCGAAGATGTCCCAACATCCGACGCTTTGGGTAGAATCACGGCAGAGCCTGTCTTTGCGAAGATTTCGTCGCCGCATTACCACTGTTCTGCGATGGATGGCGTCGCTGTGCGCGCGACGGATACATTTGGGGCGTCGGAGATTACGCCCATCCAATTGGAAGGCGAAAAGTTTTCCCCATTAGATACGGGCGATAAAATTCCCGATGACTATGACGCGGTGATAATGATTGAAGATGTAACGCAGATTTCAGAGGATAAAATTGAAATCATCTCCGCCGCGACTCCTTGGCAACACATCCGCATGGTGGGCGAGGATGTCGTGGCGACTGAGATGCTGCTCCCGCGCGCACATCGTGTCAGACCCTACGATATCGCGGTATTGTTGTCGTGCGGCGTGCTTTCAATTCCCGTCCGCCGGAAACCATCGGTTGCAATTATCCCCACGGGGAGTGAATTGGTAGATTTGATAACAGACGCTGATTATAAACACAAAAGTCCACCGCCCGGAAAAATCATCGAATCCAATTCGCATCTGATAGCTGGATTAGTCGCTCAATGGGATGGACAGCCGAATCGCATGGGGATAGCCATTGACGACAGAGATGAGATAAAAAAGGCAATCTTGAAAGGCGCAACGGAGAACGACATCGTCGCCATAAACGCCGGCTCTTCAGCGGGCACGGAGGATTACGTTCCGCAGACGATTTCAGAGCTCGGCGAACTGCTGGCGCACGGCGTTGATATTATGCCCGGCAAGCCGGTTTCTTTGGGAATCATCTCTGGAAAACCGATTATAGGAATTCCCGGCTATCCTGTGTCAGCTTACATCGTGTGTGAATTATTTCTCAAGCGTCTGATTTATAAACTTTTGGGTTTACCCGCGTCACAGCTGAGTAAAATCCAAGCGACTATGGGACGACGAACTCCTTCACGATTGGGAAGCGAGGAGTTTGTCCGCGTCAAAATGGGACGCGTCGATGAACGGTTGGTTGCAGTGCCACTCTCGCGCGGCGCCAGCCTTCTAAATTCCGTCGTCAGAGCCGACGGCATCGTGCGAATTCCCTCCACCTCCGAAGGCGTCGAACAGGGTGAAAAAGTCGAAGTTGAGTTGTTGCGCCCCGCCGAGGAGATTGAAAATAATATACTAGTCATCGGCAGCCACGACATCGTTCTGGACATGCTCGCGGATGAGATAAAAATTTCCCATCCTGAAATCACCATCTCCTCCGCCCATGTCGGCAGCCTCGCTGGATTAACCGCGCTCAGACGCGGCGAAGCGCACATCGCCGGAACGCATCTGTTAGACGAAAACAGTGGCGAATACAACATCTCCTACATTCAGCGATTTTTCCCCAAAGACGAAGTTGCGCTCATCAATCTGACGTATCGCCAACAAGGCTTGATTGTTCAGCGTGGCAATCCGCACGGCATTCAATCGCTAAGCGACCTTGTAGAAAAAGGGTTGACTTACATTAACCGCCAACGCGGTTCAGGAACGCGAATTCTGCTCGATTATCAGTTGAAACAGTTGGGCATTGAACCCGACAAAATCATCGGATATGAACGTGAACTGTACACTCATCTCGCTGTCGCCGCCGCCGTAGCCAGCGGCGCCGCCGACGCGGGGTTGGGAATTTTATCCGCCGCCAAAGCGTTGAATCTGGATTTTGTGCCCATCGCCGAAGAACGATACGATTTGGCTATTCCGGTCAATTTCCTCCAAATGCCGCAACTGCAGGTAATTCTCGAAATCATTACGCAAGCGCATTTCCGCCAACGAGTTGAAGCGTTGGGTGGATACGACATGAGAGATGCGGGGGTGACAAATTTCCCCTGAATCTATGTGTTTGAATTTACCGCGATGGACAATTCTAACGACTATGCTGGGCTCGATAAATTAAGGAGAATGCCTAATGGAAAAATCCGACTTAGCAAAACAGATAAAAGCCTCTTCGCTTTTGACCGGACAGTTCAAACTACGGTCTGGAAAAATTAGTTCGTTCTACTGGGATAAGTACCGCTTTGAAAGTAATCCGGTATTATTGAGCGCTGTCGTGGATGAGTTGCAGAAACTTTTACCGGCGTCTTTCGACAAGTTAGCTGGTTTAGAGTTGGGTGGCATTCCACTGGCTACAGGTCTTTCCCTACGGACAGGTAAACCTTGTCTATACGTCCGCAAGGTCGCCAAGACATATGGCACTTGCAACTTGGTGGAAGGTGGATTCCAGGCAGGTGAGGTAGCGGTAGTGGTAGAGGATGTAATCACTACCGCTGGGCAGGTGTGCTCATCGGTTAGACAGATGCGGGATTTAGGACTGATAGTCCAACACATCGTATGTGTCATTGACCGACAACAAGGCGGTAGCGAGAACCTCAAAGGGATAGGATGCTCATTTGCTTCGGTTTTTACCTTGGACGAACTTGAGCATTTGGCACAAAACTGCGGCTAACAGTATCACCGTTCAGATTCTTCGGCAGACTCAGGACAAGCTCTGAGTGGTCTGAACCTTATACTGACCTTATCTCTCTTGACTGAGAGTTACAAACGGGATTAAGAGATGAGCGAAGATATGTCCAATTTTCAACAAACAATATCAATTAGGGAAGCTGAGATTGCTGATATTCCAACTATTTATGCGCTTTCTTCACATTTTAGTGGGGCAACAGAAGCATGGACGCAAGCGGGAATAGAAGAAATCATTAAAAACCGCCAGGGTTATTACGCTTTAATAGCTGAATGGAATGGAGAAATAATTGGCT
>DTYX01000188.1 GCA_012961655.1 Candidatus Poribacteria bacterium | reverse complement strand
TGGTGCAATTCTCTGAATGTGTCCACATCATCATTAATGCCTTTCAACAATACCGCCTGATTCCCAACGTTGATACCGCAACTCATAAGTTCGTAAACTGCTTTGGCCGTTTTTTCGGTAATCTCTTTAGGATGGTTACACTGCGTGTTGATCCAGACAGGAACTTTGTGGAAACCTCCGATAGCTTTTTTCAACCCTTCAGTAACGCGATGCGGTAAAACTATAGGTAGCCGGGAGCCGATGCGAATCATTTCAATATGAGGAATCTCTCGAAGTTTGGTAATCAGATATTCGAGTTTTTCATCAGACAAAAGCAGCGGGTCGCCACCAGTAACCAAAACGTCGCGAATTTCCAGGTGTTCGGCAATCCAGGCGAGACCTTCATCAACATCAAAATTAAGTTGCAAATCCTGGTCTACAACCAGTTCCTTGCGGAAACAGTGCCGACAATAAATACCACAGACTTGTATAACGGTAAAAGCGATACGATCACGATACTGACGCGCAATACTATCTGGACGGATCTCTTCTGTTGCTCTATTCTCTTTCCAGACAAGGTAGTTTTCCATCCCGAATTCATTAATCTGTTCCTTCATGGATGGGATAACCTGCTTTCGTATCGGACAGTTCGGATTGTCCTTGTCCATCAGCGACGCAAAATAGGGTGATGTCCCCCACTTGGTTTTCAAGGTCTCAATTGCCTTTTTTTCATCATCAGAGACATTGATATACTGCTCAAGTTTTTCAAGTGTGTTCACTTGATTCTGCATCTGCTCAACCCATTCTTCGGCCATTTATTACTCCTTCTCTATCTCTAGACATTTATCTCGAAACTCTAAGCATTATAACGTTGAAGCTAACTCGCCGGCCACTGAAATCTTGTAGAATTAAAAGATTCTCTTGCGGAAAATTTAGCGCCTGGTTATGTTCTGATTTGCCCCTTATTTCACTTAAAGGTTAGAGCGATATTTATACTGCACACCTTTAAGAAAATTACGTAATATCTGATCTTTACAGGCTCGGTAGTGTTTATGGTCGGGCCTCCGGAAAAATGCGCTTAATTCGGGCTTACTCATTGGGAAACCAGCCAAATCCATAATCACCAATACATCTTCTGCTTTCAGGTTCAAAGCGATCTTTAATTTCATGAAAATAATATTGTTAGTTAAACGCTCTTCTGGCTCGGGTTGTGGCCCCTCTTTCTTGCCTCTTTTATCATTAATTAAGCCATTTAGGAAAATCGCTAATTGGGTGTCACTACATTCCTGATACGCAGGATCGTCATCTTTTTTTAAGCAATCGCTGATCTGCCCACGCGTTACCTGATGACCAGCTAAACTAAATATAGCAATCATTTTAGAATCGTCAAAATCGAAGATATACCGGATACGGCGTAAAATATCATTGTTCGTCATAATTATCTCCTGATCTATACTGCAGTTGTGTCACCACTACCTGGATATTTGAACAGCTTAACGGCGTTATGCCTTTTTATCTTCAGCTTTTTTAACCCGAATTTTGTTATTGGCAATATTCTTACCATTCAAGATTTTCATCGCTGTTTGGGCTTCTCTTGGTTTTGGCATTTCCACAAAAGCAAAACCCTTGGATTTGGCGGTGACCTTATCTAACACCAAATCACAAGATTGCACGGTGCCATATTCGCCAAAGAGGATTTTTAATTCTTCTTCGGTAGTACTGCGAGCAAGATTACGAATTAATAATTTCATTAGTTAGTACACCTTTAGGTCTCTAGTGGATACGCAAATTTGACGATCGACTTTATCTTATTGCGAAAAATCTTCGTTATTGACTCGGCGAATAAAAGTATCAATTTAT
>DTYX01000187.1 GCA_012961655.1 Candidatus Poribacteria bacterium | reverse complement strand
TTGCTTTTTCAATTAGGTTGTGATATAATATCCAATACTCAACCCATAAGGAGCATTTGTAATGTTGTTTTATCCACTGGCAATTTATTCTCCTTTCCGGCCATATAATTACCGCAGGGATTGGACCCTATTTAGGAGTGGAAAGTATCACGGAGGAATATTATTGGGATGAATTTAAGCCCATTGAGTTAGACATACTGGTAGCGTTGGGAACATCTATTGGTGGTGGGGTTGACTTTTTTTTGACCAGAAATTTCGGGTTTAATTTTGATTTTCGGTATCATAGAGTAGAATTCCACAAACAGCTTGGAGGGCTGAAAGACTATAGTGGACCGCAGTTGACCTGGGGATTTAAAGTGGCATTTTGAGCCGAATGACCTATACCGAGGCTAACCCTAAGGCGTAACGAATATGCTTTATTAGGAGGGTTTTATTATGGCAGCGGGTATCGTCCTTATTACTATATTTATTATGATTTGTACAACTTTACTGATTTCCCAATATATGGAAATGAAAGCGCAAATTGGTAGAAACGAAGCTAAACAGATTCGGGAAACGCTTCAGCAGATGCAAGATAATTTAACGCAAATTGAAGCTCGGATTGCAGAAATTGTTATCGAATTACATGATAGGGAGAGAAGATGATTTTTAGCTATTGGTCTCCATCCCGATGGTGCGACACGCGAACTTGCTAAAGCCGCCTTAATTCGTCCAGTCATTTTGATTCCTTGTTGTAACTTTTGGGATGATAAAAGACGAGGATTAAAAGACCTACTGGAAGCTATCAAAGATTTCTACCGGCAGAATTCAATCCATTACCAGGAACATAAATTTGATTTTAAAGGCCCTATGAATATAGGTCTGGTATCTCTATCAGATTAAGAATGGTTTAACCTACGAAAAGGAGGTGAAAAAAATGGGATTAAGTAAAGTTCTCACTGTACTTTGCTTGGCAGTTGTTATGACACTCATCTGGCATCCAACGGCTGCTAAAGCTCAGGCTATTGAAGAGGGATTAGCCGGGCACTGGACCTTTGATGAGAAAGATACCGATGCCAAAGAGGCTAAAGACGCTCTTGGAGAGCATAATGCAACGATAGAGGGAAAGCCTGAAATAGTTGAGGGTAAAGTCGGCGAAGCGTTAAGCTTCAATGGGAAGGAAGATTATGTTGTCATGGGTCCAGTGACAGAAGGACAAGACCTAACTTATGCGCTGTGGATAAAGGTTGAGAAACTCCCTGCTGGTTCACAAGTCGTTATCTGGGACGATGATTCCAACGGTGGCGGGGATTCCTGGATTCAACTGATGCCCGATGGCACGCTTCAGACCCAAAGAGGCGGTGATGGTTTTGGAGTATTTAATTCCAAAACGCCAATAGAGCCGGGTGAATGGACACATATAACATTTGTGTCTGATGAAAAAAATAGCAAGAAGATTATATATCTCAATGGCAAACCGGATGCCGAGGCGGACGGCTTAATTACAAGTCGAACAAACGTCAGCCATGTTGTTGTGGCATTGGGTCATGACGGCAACCGGCCTATTATCCCACAGTATTTTGAGGGCGCAGTTGACGACGTCGCCATCTATCTTCGCGCTTTAAGCGAACAGGAAGTTAAGAAGAACGTGATGGAGTCAGCAGCGGTTGATTATGCCGGCAAGCTAAGCATCACTTGGGGAACCATCAAAACCAGATGATTTTTCTACCAACCTTTGACAATTGTGAATGCACCACAAAGATTGCGAAAGTCTTCGGGATTCCAACTAGTGCATTTCGTATTCTTTGTGGTAAAAGGGGTTAAGGAGTAATCACCTCTTAACCCATGCGGATCAATTTAATCCCTATATTTCAGTTGTACTGCAGTTTCTCCCCCTTTTCCAAAGGGGGCCGGGGGGATTTTAACCAGCTGAAATCCCCCTCAAAAAATCTCCCCTACGCTCCCCTTTAGTAAAGGGGGGAACTTGCCTTTACGAAAAGGGGAAGTCGATGGGGCAGATACCACCTTTGAGTGGGCAAAAGGAATAAGAGTTGATAATAATTCCTTAACTTGATTCGTATGGGGTAATCATCTCTTAATCTTTAATTGTTGTATGCATTTGTAGCCTACGTATGCTACAAATGATTCGCTAAGCGTCGAATAAACCACTTGTGAACGAACCGTGAGTTAAGCGCCCAAGTAACGAGGAGGTGTGAAGATGTCAACAGAGGAAACCAAAGAACCAGAAGAGGAAGAGAAAGTTCCTATTCCTCCCTACTTCGATAGGTATGTTGCAAGTGAACTTCGCGCCCTAGGACAGCGTATCACTGATTTGAAAGCACTAATGGATGAGCGTTTTGTAGCTTTAAAGGAGAGCATGGATGAGCGTTTTGTAGCTCTAAAGGAGAGTATGAATGAGCGTTTTGTAGCTCTAAAGGAGAGTATGGATGAGCGTTTTGTAGCTCTAAAGGAGAGCATGGAAGAACGCTTCGCTCAAGTTGATAGCCGCTTCGCTCAAGTTGATAGCTGCTTCGCTCAAGTCGATAGGCGTTTTGAAGAGGTCAACGAGCGTTTTGATAAATTGGAATCTACCTTAAAATGGGCTGTCGGATTGCTCGTCGGTCTATTCGTCCCCGTAATCGTGGGGATTTTGGCGATTATAATCAAGATGTTCTTCTTAGGAAAGTTAACTCCTTAATTACGAATATTAATTTATGGAAAATCGAACCGTCGAAACTGCCAAAAGATTGGTTTCCGTAATTATATGCGCGTATAATCGCAAAGAGATGCTGGATTTATGTTTGCAATCAGTTCTCTCGCAAGATTACGCAAATGTTCAAATCGTGGTCATCGACGATAATAGCAATGACGGAACATCTGAGTTTATCAAGGCAAAATATCCCTCAGTTCACCTCATAACCAACGCCACAAATAAAGGTCCGGCTTATGCTAAAAATCAGGGAATTATAGCGAGTAGGGGCGATTTGCTTCTATTTATAGATAGTGATGTCGAGTTGATAGATAAATCTTCGATTGCTAAAATGGCGAGTTTATTGGTGTTGGATAAAACAATAGGTGAGATAGGCGGGGAAATTCAAGATTATAGCGACCCGAAAAATTATTCCATCATTGGAGCTAATATCGGTGATGACGGTTGGCCTGTTTTGGTATCACTGAGTAATTCTGAGAAGGACAAGCCTAAGGAATGCGACTATGTGCCTACATCCAATTGTATGCTCAGAAAGGAAATTATCCATCAAGTCGGCGGCTTTGACCCATATTTTTTTTACCCTGCAGAAGACACAGCTCTGGGGTTCGAGATTAAAAAGGCTGGGTTCCGAAATGTGATTTCTGCGGACGCGGGAGCGTGGCACAAACTGAGTCAGCAGAGCCGCATTCATAGTTATTACATGGCAAAAAGAGCGACAATGAGATTCTTGCTCAAAGAATACGGCATCTTGCGATTTTTATCTATCGAATTGAAAAGATATTTTTCCCCTCTGAAGCGACAACAGAAACTCCGCGAAATAGATCAGAAGGCAGAAACCGAAGCGTTTGATAATAGTTTGAATAATAAGTTTGCGTATTTTTTCGCTCTGCTTAAAGCATATCTCTGGAATCTATTTTATTTGCCTCAAACAATCTCCGCAAGGGGCAAAAATTTTTTGACGTCTAAAGAGATGAAGCGGTATAAAAAGCCGTTGCTGTAGATTTGAATACGGCTTTTTCACTTAGGGAGAAAGAACGTGAAACGTGGTTCATGGTTCGTGATACCTGTTCCGTGTTCTGCCACGCCGCAATACCGCTATAAATCAATATCAGCGCAGTCTGATAATCAGTGGCTCTAATGATGGGAGGTAAACTTTGGGTAAGGCAAATTGGAAACAGTTGGCTTTCCGACTACTGCCAACAGCAATCCAATCTCCGATGGCCACAGCTTTAACCAAATATCGGATTGCAAAGGTAAATAGACTGCAAACGCCAAATAAGATAACCTTCTTTATTACTAACCGTTGCAATGCGCGATGTCAACACTGCTTTTATGCCACGCGGATTGGAACGAATCATACCGATGAAATCAACCTCGACCAAATCCATAAACTATCCCTTTCTTTGAAATACCCTATCGACCTAAATCTAACTGGCGGTGAGCCTTTTTTGCGAACTGACCTAGTGGAAATTGGCAAAATTTTTTGTCAGACACCCAAGGTGAAATTTTTGTACCTACCGACCAATGGGTTGCTTCCGGAACGAATTTTGAGTGTCGTAGAGCAAATTCTGCGGGAGTGTCAACTTGCTGGCTTATATGTTCAGATTTCCTTAGATGGTCCAGAAAAAATACACGACGAAATCAGAAATGTAGAAGGTTGTTTCAAAAAAGCGATTGAAACGATTGAGCTTTTAAAGGAATTACAGAAAAAGTATAAAACGTTATACCTGAAAACAGCGACAGTAATTTCAGGGGCAAATTACGAACAGATTGACGAAGTCGTTCGAGCACTGCTTCCGCTTCAAGTGCCCCATACATTTATGTTAGCCCGAGGGAGCCATTTTGGAGTTTATAATCTCCCCAAAGACATCTGGAGTAATTTTAATCCAGCTGAAAATAGTAGTTTCGTTCCAGTTGAAGCTCTTCCGAGTTTGTATTCTACTCTGCGTGAGCTTAATCAGAATTCGGCAACTAAGTTTTGGTCAAAGGAAGAACAATTAAGGTTCGTTCATTCGATAAATATGATTACGCGCCGGCGAAAGCTTTTTCCATGTTACGCAGGAAAAGCCGAGGGCGTCATTTATCCGAATGGAGATGTCAGTTTCTGTGAAATGACCAAACCCTTCGGAAATTTACGCCGCACGGATTTTGATTTGCACAAACTCTGGCATTCTCAAGCTGCGGGCGTCATGCGCCGCAAAATTGAGCGATGCTTCTGTATCCACGACTGTAATCTAAGCACGAGCATGAGCATGCATGCCGCAACAATTTTAAAACGGCTTAGTGGAAAATTGCCCCAAAATGATTCTGAACTGATTCTTTTTTCCGCCGAAGACACAAGCGTTCTAAAACAGTGAAGAATCGTAGATGAAAATACCACTAAACGATTAACCGTTATCAGCCTAAAGGTAGCAAGAGTTGAATAAATCCTTTCTCAAATCTGAAAGCCCATCTTCAAGGGAAATCCATGATTCAATATATTAAAAGTTTGACTAAAAGCATTAACAAAAGAAAGTTTTTCTTTTTTTGTGGCGACGTCATCGCTATTGTTACTTCTCTACACCTGGCTTTCCTGCTACGTTTCGATATGGGAATTTACTCATATTATTTAAAGAACATCTGGATTTTTACCATAACATTTCTGCTTGTCAGATTATCCGTCTTTTATTTCTTCGGGCTTTACCATATCTCGTGGACTTACGTGAGTTTGTACGATATGCTTGCCATAGTAAAAGCTGCAACTTTAAGCACAGCCTTATTGGGAACCAGCATTTTCTTCCTGGGGAAAAATCTCTCCGCTTTTCTAATCTTTCCACGTTCTGTCATCGCCATAGATTATCTCCTAACGCTTATATTTATCGGGGGAATAAGAACTGCGAAACGTTGTTATCTACAAATCAACGTCAAAGGACACACCGATGGCGAACGGGTTTTAATTGTCGGCGCCGGGGACACCGGGGAGCGAATTGTCAGGGAGATGGAGAAGGACAAGAGAGGCAGGTATTACCCTTTAGCTTTCGTCGATGATGACCCGGCGATGCATAAAGTCACCATTCGCGGAGTTAAGGTCTTGGGAACGCGGCAAGATATCCCCAGGCTTATACAGCAATTGCAGATAGATATGGTCTTGATTGCTACTCCTTCAGCAAGCTCAAAAGTGATGCAGGATATAGTAGTTCTGGCTCAAAAGGCTGGGGTTAAAAACATCCGTATTATTCCCAAACTTTGTGATTTGATATCAGGGAAGATAAGAATAAATGATATCAGGGAGATAGAGT
Organism: Candidatus Poribacteria bacterium; assembly: GCA_012961655.1. Classification (GTDB taxonomy): domain Bacteria; phylum Poribacteria; class WGA-4E; order DTYX01; family DTYX01; genus DTYX01. The sequence continues at coordinate 1,120 of DTYX01000187.1, read as the reverse complement.
TAGATGACCTATTGGAGCGAACCCCCATTACTATCGATACGGTTTCTATCAATGAATATCTGAAAGGTAAGAGGGTAATTGTAACCGGCGCCGGCGGTTCAATTGGCTCGGAGTTAGTTCGCAAAATAGCCACATTTCATCCCGCGGAAATTTTGTTATTTGAAATTGATGAGACAGAATTATTTTATTTAGCTAATGAGATGGATGAACAGTTTCCTAACATTCATCCAGTATTAGGTGATATTACAGATGTAGAAAAAGTTAAAAGAGTTTTTAACTCTTTTAAGCCGCAAATCATTTTTCACGCCGCCGCTTACAAGCATGTTCCAATGATGGAATACCATCCTGACGAAGCTGTGAAAGTCAATGTGATGGGGACAAAAATAGTTGCTGAAGCTGCCGCAGAATGCGGAAGCGTGGAAAAATTTGTGATGATTTCCACTGATAAAGCGGTTAATCCCACCAGTGTTCTGGGAGCGACGAAAAGAATAGCGGAATATATCATCAGAGGCTTGAATGCCACCAGTGAAACAACATTTATAGCCGTGAGATTCGGTAATGTATTGGGCAGTCGCGGCAGTGTTATCCCTGTCTTCCAGCGGCAAATAAAACGTGGCGGTCCAATTACTATAACTCATCCGGATATGCAACGATACTTCATGACCATTCCCGAAGCCACTCTTCTGGTACTTCAAGCCGCAGCTATAGGAAACGGCGGCGAAGTATATGTACTTGATATGGGGAAACCGGTGAAGATTTTAGACCTCGCTGAGACGCTCATTAATCTATCCGGTTTTGAGCCCAATCGCGACATGCCTATTGTCTTCACTGGTATGCGCCCAGGAGAAAAACTATTTGAAGAGATCTTAACAGCAGAAGAGGGAATGCTGGCGACCAAACATGCTAACATTTTTATAGCCAAACTGAGTGAAAGTATTGATACTCAGGCATTGGAAGAGAAAATCAACCGTCTTTTCGAACTTTCAACTAACTCAGACAAAGAGCGAATAATAGAATCCCTGATGGAGATAGTTCCGACTTACTCTCCTAATAATCTATTTATATCATTATATATCCCAAGTCCCATTAACATTATTAATACCACCCATCCAGCAACTGT
>DTYX01000186.1 GCA_012961655.1 Candidatus Poribacteria bacterium | reverse complement strand
TTGAAGCGCCATCTTCTTTCTTCACCAATCGCATAATGTGGATTGGCGCGGCAATCCCAATTGTACTGCATACTTTGAACGGGCTGCATCGCTATTTTCCAACCGTTCCGCAGATTCCACTCTACTTCAGCCTCAACCCATATTTTACGGAGAGGCCGTGGATTGCTTTGCGTTCAATGATTGTGATGGTCTATCCGTCCATTATCGGTTTTACTTACCTGCTATCGTTGGACGTCTCCTTTAGCTTTTGGTTCTTTTATTTGGTATACAAAGCCCAAAGCGTCATGGCTTACGCGTCGGGATTTTCCTATAGCGGTTGGACGTTAGCAAATCGGCAGGAGATGGGCGGATATATCGCCCTCGTAGTGTTTGTGCTGTTTCTTTCGCGCCATCATCTTTTAGATGTTATCAGAAAGACATTTACTCTCCGTCATCTCATTGATGATTCAAACGAACCGCTCCCCTACCGCTGGGCGTTATTGGGACTGATTTTCGGCACGATTGTCATAGGGTACATGGCTGTCATGGCCGGGATGTCCTTCTGGCTGATGATTGGAGTTATGGTGTTTTTCTACGTCATGGCGATTGTATTAACGTGGATGGTAGTAGATGGAGGTTTTCTGTTTCTGCTAGCAATCTTTCGACCGTCTGATTACATTATGATATCGCTCGGTTCAAAACGTTTCAGCGCGGCGAGCCATACGATTCTCACATTTGAAAAAACGCTGATGTTCGACCTGCGTGAATTTATGATGCCGCACGTCATGAACAGCTTCAAAGCGTCTGATGTAGTAAATCTCAAACGCCGACATCTGCTTTTGGCGATGGGGATTTCGATGGTTGTAGCATTGGCGGCGTCTTACTATTCCGGCTTGATGACTTGGTATCACAAAGGCGGACATAATCTCGGCTACTGGTATGACCCCGAACCGTGGAATCGTCTGACAGCCTTCCTGCATTACCCGCGCGGGACGAATTGGATGGAATTTTCCTTCATCCTTACAGGAGTTGGTGTCATGTCATTTCTGCTGTTCATGCGGTATCGATTTTTATGGTGGCGGGTGCATCCACTCGGATATGCCATGACGACCAGTTGGGCGCCGTACACTGTTTGGTTTTCCTTCCTCTTGGGATGGCTGTGCAAATATTTCATCTTGAAAGCAGGCGGATTGCGCTTGTATCGCCGACTCCGCCCAGCTTTCCTGGGCATAGTCGTCGGCGAGGCGTTAATCGGGGGGATTTGGATTCTTATCGGCATGATAACGAAAGTAAGTTATCGGATTTTGCCGGGATAGGTGTCGTGATGCGTGTTGCCTAGTGCGTGAGACGGAACATGCTGCGATAACTGAAAAAGTCGTAATCTTCTATTATCAAAATCCGTTTAAAACCAAAATTACGTTTTTATAGGGGTAAATAAATGTTTCAGTTTATCAAGCACATTTCCATCCTTACGTTAGTGTTAGGATTAATAACGTTTATTGGCTGTGGTGATTCTACCGATAATTTTTCACCCGAAATCCCCGTATTCGAAGCAGAATCGCGGATTGTTGAGCCGGGTAAGCAAGTTACCATTAATCTCAAAGCTGTTGATGTAGATAACGAAGAACTTACTTATGCCTGGTCAGCCACAGGCGGAACGATAGAAGGCGCTACGACCAAAGGAACGTGGATTGCGCCTGAGAAAGAGGGCAGATATGAAATCACCGTGGAAGTCAGCGACGGTACAGATTTTACCAGTAAAACCATAGGGATATTAGTGTGGCGACCGCGCCTTGGGGATTATTATCCTCTTGCTATTGGCAACAGATGGGTTCTCAGGGATGAGGAGGGCAATTTTATTACTTTTGAAGTTATTGATAAAATAAAGATCGAGAATACCGATGTGGAGACTTTTATCATCGAGATTTCCAATTCAGACCCCGAATTGCCTGAGGGATTCGTCAACTATTCCTACGTCAACAAACGCCCGGATGGAACTGGTGTCGACCAGCATGCAGCAAGCGCCGCGCCTGGTTCTACGGATACGTTAATCTTCACCCCCTGGCTGCCGCTCTACAACTTTCCTCTGATTCCTGGGGAATCATGGGAATTGGAATTCCGAATAAAACTTCCCGAAGGATTTTTCGTTGGCGATGGCAAGGCAAAATACGAAGTAATCGACGAAGAGACTGTCGCTGTGCCCGCTGGAACATTCGAGCATGTATTCAATGTGAGGGAAACGTTCGAATGGCAGTTACTAGGCGAAAAACTTGATACGACAGTTAGTACCAAATGGCTGGCGCCAGATGTAGGAATTGTAATGATAGAGCAAGAACAGACCCGCGGTGGACAAACTGTCACAAGTAAATTAAAATTGGAATCTTTTGAACTGATCCAAGAATAGGGTTTTAAGAAGAATTCCTTCCTTTCCACCTTTCGCGCTACTGTCGCTTGGACATTCAATCTATCCATAATACTGGTTTAGGATTGATGTTTCCCATCTAACATTTTTAGTAAGAACTGTTTTCAATTGACAATTGAAAGGCAATT
>DTYX01000185.1 GCA_012961655.1 Candidatus Poribacteria bacterium | reverse complement strand
TTTAGAAAAAATGATAGATATTTTTCAGGCGGGAAGATTAGATTTTACCATCGGAGTTGTTACCTTTCGACACGGCGCCCTCTATTCCATGCTTGGCTGGGATATGAGGGTGCTGCCCCAGACAAAAGATATAAAGAAAGTCAAACAGGAACTTAGTTCTATTAGATGCCGCGGCGATGAGAGAGCATTGGACGCGTTGATACAAGCAATAGCAGAAGTTAAATTTCGCCAGAAGGCGGAAAGGCGCTTTATTCTAGTAACCGATGAATACGTCAGCGGCTCCTATTCGGCAATAGAGGTGCTCAATCAGATGCAAAAATTCAATATCAGGGTCGATGTCATCGGTATCGATGAACCATTTCAGAAAATGGTCGCCCGACGTACAGGCGGACTCTGGTTTTTTATCGGTAAAATCGACGGGTAGAAGGATAGCAGAAATGAAACAATCACACGGCGCATCAAATTCATTACGCTTGGTTTTTTGGGAGACGACAGCGGGATGTAATTTAGAGTGTATACATTGCAGGCGTTTGGAGATAAGTAAAAAATTAGCAAAGAGTGACCTCACGACTGAAGAAGCGCTGGCATTTATCGACGCTGTAGCTACTGCTTACAAACCGATTTTGGTGTTGAGCGGCGGCGAACCGTTGATGCGTCCCGATATATTTGACCTTGCGTCTTTTGCGATTGAAAAGGGATTGACCGTCGCACTTGCCACCAATGGCACATTAATTTCGGAAGAGATGGCTCAAAAAATCAAAGCGGTGGGCATCGATAGGGTCAGCATCAGCGTTGACGGCGCATCAGCGGAGACGCACGATAACTTTCGCAAGATAGACGGCGCTTTTGAACAAGCGCTGCGGGGCATTGCTCATCTGCGTGAGCATGATGCGCCATTTCAGATAAATGTTACAGTAGCAAAGCATAATGTCGATGAGTTGCCCGATTTATACGATTTAGCGGTAAAAATCGGCGCCGTCGCGCTACATCTGTTCATGTTGGTGCCTGTGGGCTGTGGCGTTGAAATTGCGGACGAGATTATGCTCTCACCCGAACGCCAAGAAGAGGCGCTCAACTGGCTGTACGATATCTCCCGCGAAGAGAAGATACAGGTCAAAGCGACCTGCGCGCCGCATTACTATCGCGTCATCCGTCAACGCGCAAAGGCTGACGGGATAACGCTCAGCTTCCAGACGCACGGCATGGCGGCTGTAACGAAAGGGTGCCTGGCTGGTACTGGAGTCTGTTTCGTCTCACACAAAGGCGAGGTGTTCCCCTGTGGATATCTTCCAGTGGAGGCGGGAAATATCAGAAGCGAGCCATTCGGCGAAATCTGGGAGCATGCGGAAGTCTTTGAGAAGTTGCGCAACCCAGACTTACTAAAAGGCAAATGTGGCATCTGCGAATATAAAAAAGTCTGCGGCGGTTGCCGCGCGCGCGCATTCGCGCAAACGGGCGATTTCTTGGACGAAGAACCTTATTGTATCTACCAACCTTGAACATGGAGAATGACCAAAGATGGATATAATCGGCATGATGTTCATGGACTATTTGCGTAGCGGCGAAAATGCCAGATATACTATATACAGAGATGATGGAAATTTTGAGAATCTCTATGTAAAGAGCTACTTCTCCGAATACGATGAATTTGGCAGTTTGATACAAGAAGCGTTGGAATACGTTGATGGGAAAGTTTTGGACGTCGGTTGCGGAGCGGGGAAACACGCACTTTATCTGCAAAGTATCGGAATCGACGTGGTCGGATTGGATATTTCTCCACTTGCGGTGCAGGTATGTAAAGAGCGTGGTTTAAAAAAGTGTGTAGCCGCTTCGGCGTTAAATTTGCCATTCAAAAATGGGACTTTTGATACCATTATCATGATGGGCAATAACTTCGGCATCGCTGGAACATCGCCCAAAACCCAGCGCATGCTGATGAATTTCCGCAAACTTCTAAGCGGCAAGGGAACCGTCATCGCCCATTCCATCGACCCAACTTTAACCAATAATCCCGAGCACTTAGCCTATCATGAACGAAATCGGAAACGTGGACTGCCAGTAGGACAAGTAAAAATCAAGTTGGAATACAAAAAAGCCGTCAGTTCTTGGTTTTATCTGTTACTCGTCACACCTGAAGAGATGAAAAAGCTGGCGGAAGAAACAGGTTGGAGATTCGATAAATTGATTGTAGTACAAGATGCCAGTTACATTGGGGTGCTTAGAGGAAAATAACTATGAGGAGGAATACTAATGGCTCAACAAGAATCATCAAGAGAAGTTCAGGAGATTTGGGAATTATTTAGAGGGGTAACCAAGCTGCAGGAGGAAACTGCCAGGCGGCAAGAAGAAAATGCCAGAGAAATTAAACAATTGCACGATACTGTCGATGCTCTTACCGGGAACGGTGAGACAGTAAAGATTTTGAACGATGAGAAATTTAAGCCGAAGCTGTGGTAGCATGGTACTTTACGATGGCGCTCTGGATTTTGAAGAGATGGAAAGATATCTGGATGTCCTTAGATTTTACATCCAGAAGGTTGAGGAATTGGAAGCGGTTTCGCAATGACAGCGCTATAACGTCAAGGGGCAAACTGTCCGCATCCTTAATTTGGGCGCAAAACAGCTTACCGTAGGTCGATTTTCCAAAATCGACGATTTTCATTTGTCGA
>DTYX01000184.1 GCA_012961655.1 Candidatus Poribacteria bacterium | reverse complement strand
AAACCGCCATGGACAACGCCCTCAAGTTGGTGGTAGGCGTGGTGAGGAAACTCGACCGGTGAATGGTGAGATGATTGTCCTGTCGTTCATAAAAGTTGGGCGATGCGAAGATGGCGGAGAGCATATCGTGTTCGTCGTCCCATTTCAGAAGAGGATTCCATATCAACCCAACCAGGCAGCGTTCATTTTCCAGCGCCATCAGAGGTATGGTGATTTTGTATGGATGCGGTACCAGGCGCAAATTGATAGGCGGTGCGGCATCTCTGGCGCTCGAAGAGGGTTCGTCCGCTTCAAGATATTCCAGGCCGGGAAATAAGGCAAAATCCTTTCGCGCGCCAAAGGCGCCATCACCGACCCGCAACATAGGACCGCGAAAGGACATCAATTTTCGATCAGCTTCAGCTCGAAGTTGGTATGTCGCGCTAATCCTTTTTAGCCGTTCGCCAAGCGAAAATCGGGCGGTAAAGTGCCATAGGACACCATCAACATCTTTTTCTTGCGCCGTAAAGATGACTGATGTTTCGCCGCGATTGTTCCCCTCTAGATGATATTCTTTTGGACGTAGGGTGACGGTTTGCAGAACTCCGCTTGAATCCCGGTATGCGAATGCAGAGATGGGATGTCCGGTTGCCACCCGCTGATAATTGCCATCTTTAGCTACCGATAGGATATAGTATCCAAAACCGTTGTTGCCGCGGACAAAAACGATTCTGAGGAATTCATTTTCCATCAAAATACCATTGCTATTTTCCTCAAGGCGCAATTCTTCTCCCGCTTTTGTCGTTAGCTTGGGAATTTCACGCTCAATAACTAAGGATGTATTAATCTGCTCCGTAATTACTCCCTTAGCGGTAGGCAATTTCAGATTAGCCATCATGGGAACACTCGTCTCGCGGTGAAAAGGACGAATTTGCCAGGTAATCTCTGATTCCCCGCCCGGTTCAATCCGTCCTAAACGCTTATCCATCCTATCTCTTCTTAATTTTATCCCGCCGAGTGAAACACTGGCATTGCGTTCCTCAAGGAGAGCAACTTTGCCGACATTTTGGATAACACAACGGACATTGAAATCTTGTCTGGTAACGACGACCCCCGTCGTCGGCCCGAGCGAGACAAACTTGAGCTTAGGTTGATAACTATAAACTTCAATCAAATCAACCGATTTTTGCCATATCTCCTCTAATTTTCGCTTGCTCCATTCAGCGACTTCTGTGATACGCTTACCTTCTGAAAATGAGTATTCAAGACAGACTGGTTGGGACGGTTCATCCTCTAATTGTCCCAGGGCTATGCCACGCGTAAAAATAGCGTTTTCAGCAGTTTCATATTCGGCTACTTGTGTCATCTTGCTCAACAACAAAAGGCGCGGCTCGCCCCAAAGCGCCCAGTCATAATTTGAATTGCCTTCGCCATTGCAATTCGTCACCAAAACCACCTGGGCATCCTGTTCAGCAAGGTGAGAGATATCGATGACCTGTTCCGGCGACCATTGGCACTTAATGAATGTTTGTTCAAATAGCCGTTCGCCATTTATATCCAAAGCAAATAAAACGCCATTCGGCATTCTCTCGCTATCGCTGAAATTTACGCCATCACGCAACCCGATATTGAAACACAGAATTAAACGTTCATTTTCGGCAACTTTCGGCAATGGTACCGTATATTCAATTCTTGCGTCACCTTCATTCATCGGATGTTCAAAGATGGCCGGCTTGGATACGCCGCCGCAAGTATCGCTGATACTCGCTGAAGCCTGCAAAGCATTGCTCACCGAACTGCTGTCAAACTTTTGAACAAAATCAAAGAACTCGTCAATAACCCCCAATTCGAGTGGAACATCGACGGATGAAGTCGAAGTGTTCTCAAGAGAATCGTCCTCAGTGGATTCACCGGTCTCGCTCATTTCTTGTTTCACCTCAATTTCATCATCAGGATTGTCAACCTGTCCTGCGAATATATAAAAAAGAGCCAACAAAATCTCACAAATATCCATCATTCAAAACCCTCCTTGCGTGTAAATAGCGCAAATTTCGCTAGTGATATATCAACACGGGGCAACCCACTCGCTGTATAATTCTTTGAGTTGTGCTGGAGAATAGCAATTCTCTGAAGCGTGCATGTCCACGCGAACCGACTATTACTAAATCGCAACCTTCCTGGTTTACAAAGTCCGAAATCTCTTTGACCACATCGCCTGATTTGAGAATAGGGGTAAATTCAAGTTCGTACCGTCCCAGATATCTTGTGCCGCCAGCTAGGGTTGTTTGTCCTTCGGGAATATTTTCCGCCACGGTGAATAAAATGAGATGCGCTCCAATCTGCTCTGCTAAATTTGCGCCAAGCTGCAAGCAATGACCGGACAAAGCGCTTTTATCGAACCCAACCAGTATTTTTTCCATAGTTCTATATTCACCGCGCACAAGGAGAACAGGTTTTGGCGCACTTCTAACAGCCAAATCCACCACCGGCGACAACCTCTGTTTCGCTGACGATATCTTTTTGGCGGCACTGTTGTTCAAATCTATCTAACAATTCATGCCCTCTATCCTCTAGCATCTGTCTGGCATCAACATGAAAGTCACCTTCTTTTAAAAGCGCAAGTCCTTTATCTCCCGCTCCGCTGATGTCAATTACTAAATGTCCAAACAATATCGCCTCATACGCTCTTGCAATAACGTAGGCATACTCTAAAGCCGCTGCGTCTTCTGGTTGGTCGCCCATAGCAACTAAGATGCTTCTTAACATGGCTTTTCTCCTTTCGGTAGGAGGCGTCTAAACTCCACATATCGCCCTAAGGCCTTAGACAAGATAACTTGTATATTCGAAAACCTTGGCTCATTTATTTAATGTTACCACTCTATCATCCTCATGTCAAGAATTTTTAATAAAAACTTGTAAGTCGCAAGATGTGGAAGTCACTGAGGTAAAATTTCTATACAAAGTTATAAGTAAGTTAGAATTAAATTTGTCCACTTTT
>DTYX01000183.1 GCA_012961655.1 Candidatus Poribacteria bacterium | reverse complement strand
TGAAAAGTGGACAAATTTAATTCTAACTTAACATATAAGGGGGTACAAAATGTTTTACGTCGTTTCTTACGACATCAGCGATGACCGCCTGCGAAACCAGGTCAGCAAGGCTCTCGCCGCCTTGGGAACGCGGGTTCAAAAAAGCGTCTTTGAGCTTGACCTGCCGCTTGATCGAATTTCCCAGGTGATTGCCACGGTAGCAACTATCATAGAAGAAACGGACAGCTTACGATGCTATCGGATATGCGAACGCTGCCTTGCCGATTCGCGCCTCTTTGACCAAACGCCGCTCTCTTTGGACAAGGACTACTACTATGCATAGTCGCATGCGACCGCACGCTACTGCATGATGATGAAGGGGATACTGGTTTGTCTAAAGATAGCCTTGCAGCTTCTTGAGTGGGATTTTTTGTTTTATAAATCCCCCCGGCCCCCTTTATTAAGGGGGAAGAAACTATGCTACATCTGGAAAATTGAGCTTAAGTTGATATCCATGGGACGTTTCTGGGAGGCACTCTGAAAAACCGTGAAGCCGCTGTCGGTATTACAAACCTTGGACGCTATGCACTGATGACAATAGATGTCGCCGCCGACCTGTCCAGTTTTTGGGGAGTATTATATTTACTGATTTATCCGAATTACAAACCACTTATTAATCATTTGAAAATCTAAGCTGACAAAACTCAGGCTCGAATCCTCACCAACTCACCCGTTTCTGCGGATTCTACGATTGCATTGACAATCTTGACCGCCTCAAACCCATCTTTTCCGGTCGGCAGATTCGGCGTGCATTCCACGTCTTCCAGAATAGATTTGATAAAAAGGTCAGTTCCGTTTTTACTGTCGGATTCCGTGATTTCCAGAATGCCTCTAGTTCCTTCACCGTTCCGCGTTGCGTCAGATATCATCTCCGCTTTCGCTTTGACACCCAATTTCCCAAGCGCATCAGCGGCTTGATTGACTTGCTCAGAAGGTATATCTCGGTCGAGTGTTGCCCGCCAACCTCTCGTCGCGCCGTAGCCGGGTAATTTATTATGCACAATCCCGCCTTTTTCACCGCCCAAGCAGATGTAAAACTCTACAAGCGAGTCGATATGTTTTATCCATTCGGCTTTGACACGGGTTTTGACGCCATTGTTCCAGAACAAGAAGGCATCGTACAGGTCGGGCGTATACTTTAAAACTTCGCGTTGTGAGATAGCATATACCGCTTCCACCTCCGCCGGTTCAAGATACCAGCGCAACAAATCGCTTACGTGACTTAACAAGAAATGCGCCGTCGATGAACCCGACGTCCATTGGACACTTCGCTCTCCCCACATACGTGTTGGCACGCTAATATTATCGTCCAGGCGAATTTCCCCGTAAACGGGTCTGCCGATGAGTCCCTGTTGCATCACATACTTCGTTGCGATATCCATCAGATTGAAACGGTTGGCGAAGTTGACGTACACGCGCACACCAGCCTTATCAGCAGCTTCCATCATCTCCTCCGCATCGGCGGCAGTTGTCGCAAGCGGTTTTTCGCAGAGGATAGCCTTCACACCAGCGTTGACACTCGATATAAATGGCTCTTTGTGCAAAGGGTCAGGCGTTGCTACTACAACTAAATCCAATTGTTTCTTGGACAACATCTCCTTAAAATCCGTATAAGCTCTGGCTTCCACCTCCTTCGCCATATCTTCCGCTCTGGTTTCAAGTGGGTCTGCGACAGCTACAACTTTGGATTTTTCGTGCTTGCTAAAATTCCTCGAATGTTGGCTGCCAAGGATGCCGATGCCGATAACTCCAACTTTTAATATATCGCTCACAATGTCCTCCTCATATTTGCGTCCTCAGGCTTCCAAAGTCCTCAAGATTTCGGAAGGCTATACTATTGCATTGTTAAATTTGTTTTGATAAAGATAAT
>DTYX01000182.1 GCA_012961655.1 Candidatus Poribacteria bacterium | reverse complement strand
CCACTACTGTTAAGGGTCATCTCAATAATTTGTTCTTTTACCTCTGCAGTATAAACGTCTGACGATTGCACTCTTTATTTTTACAGAGAAAGCGTTGTTTACCATCGGGAGTTTCTCCATGTGGCGATGGCGCCTTGGGGACCAGGGATAATTATGCAGGATGCTCTACGATAAAAAACCGAGATACCACATCCAGATTTTTTCACCGTAGAGCAGTGTCAATATTGCCCCAGCCGCTAAAAATGGTCCATAGGGTATAACATGCCGCGATTCGTTTTTTCGGAAGAGCATCGCAATAGTGCCGATTACTGCTCCGACGAAGGCAGATATAAACAAAACAAGCATCAGGACTCGTATGCTCCTAAAAAGATAATTCAGGAATGTGCTGTGCTGATACGGCCACCAGCTAAGGTACATGCCAATCATCGCCATCAATTTTACATCGCCCATACCCATCGCTTCCCTGCGGAGAAATAATTTTCCCAGCCAAGCTATCGCCAAAATAATCCCCCCGCCGATGAACATGCCAACAATTCCGTAAATTAAATATATGGGTTTACCCTCGACGATAGCGGTGATGATTGCGAATATTAACGCAATAATCATGCCGGTGAAAACTAGTTCGTTGGGAATGATAAAATGCCGCAGGTCGATAGCTGAGATAGCTATCAAAATAGAGAAGAAAATGCAGGCGACGACAAAGGTTAGGCTGAGTTGAAAAGTATACAGGAACAGCAGAAGAAATGCCCCTGTTAGGAATTCGACGAGGGGATACTGAACGGAGATTTTCGCTTTGCAATATCGACATTTGCCGCCCAGGATTAGATAACTCAAGACTGGAATGTTATCGTACACGCGGACCCTGTTTCCACATGAGGGACAAAAGGAGTGGCGGGGGGAATGGATGGATAAATCCTTCGTCGGGATGCGATAGATACAGACATTTAGAAAGCTTCCGACTATCAAACCTACGATGAACGTCGCCACATAGATGAAAATAGTGAAAGGTTCAATTACCACAGGCTGGCTCCTTCTTTATAAACTTTGCTAATTTCCGCGATACCGCCGAGTCTATATTTTTCCGGCACTTTTTCGTCATCTTGGGGAATACCAACTTTATAACCCTCGGGTTTCAGCAGATATCTTCCACCCCAAGGATTAGGAGGAATCTCTTCCAAGTATCCTTTGGCAATCAACTGATTGAAATCAGTGCAATACTGTCCTTCCCGTTTCCAATATTTTTCGCATGCTTCCGCAATTTCAGCAACATCGCTATCCGCTTGCCGGACATACATCTCTTCCCGCAGTTTGGGAACCGTTAAAACGGCTATGATTGCTATAAGCGCCAGAATTATGAGCGCTTGAATGAACGTCATGCCGCGTTCTGAGTTCGCTATCTTATGCACCATATTGTTCGCATACCTCATTCTTTTCTTTCATCCTTTCCTTACTCTTCTATCTCAGAAGCGGTAACCTTAGCGGTTTCCTCGGTTCTACCGCAGATAGCGACATCCGCCCCAGCGTGTGCCAGCCCCAAAGCAATGCCGCGACCGAGTCCTCTGCTGCCGCCGGTTACTAACGCAACTTTTCCCGTCAAATCAAAACTTGGAAATTTCATGAACCCTCCTTCTCAATCTTCCACT
>DTYX01000181.1 GCA_012961655.1 Candidatus Poribacteria bacterium | reverse complement strand
TCGATAGGTATAGTGCAGAGGAGTTTTTTAATTTCACCATGAAACATTCAAAAGAACATTATCTTGCGCTCGATAAAAAACATTCGTGGCATCCGCTATTTCAACATAGCCTGCTCGATACACAGGAACTGATGTTGATAACGGAGGCGCACGGCACAACGGTCGTAGACTCTGAGGGCAATGAATATCTGGATGCTTTTTCGGGGCTGTGGAACGTCAATATCGGCTATAGCCGTCATGAAGTCGCTCAAGCGGTCTACGAACAGATGAAACAGTTGTCCTACTATCCGCAAACTCAAGTTACCATCCCACCGGTATTGTTAGCCGAGCAACTCATCTCCCTTCTCAAAAGTTCACCCACCGGTGGAACTACGCGCGATGAATCGCTTCTTAACCGCGTTGTCTTTGTCAATAGCGGTTCGGAAGCCAATGAAACAGCCTTAAAGATGGTTCGGCAATATGGCAGACAAAAATACGCCGGACAGAATCGTTATAAAGTTATTTCGTTGTATCGGGGATATCACGGCTTTACGTATGGCGCGATATCGGCGTCCGGTCAAACTCCCAGACGCCGGAAATTTGAACCGCTCTTGCCCGGTTTTTGCCATGTACATCCACCCTACTGTTACCGCTGTGCGTATAGTTTATCCTATCCCGAATGCAATATAGCGTGCACGGATGCGATTGAACGAACAATTCAATCCGAAGGGCCTGATACTGTTATAGCTGTAATTGTAGAACCCATCATCGGCGGCGGCGGCGTGATTGTGCCGCCGGATGAATATCTGCCGAAATTGCGCGATATCTGCGAACGATATGATGTACTGCTCATCCTGGATGAAGTCATCACCGGTTTTGGACGGACCGGCGCATTGTTCGCCCACCAGAGATGGAATGTTCAACCGGACATCATAACTCTCGCCAAAGGCATATCCAGCGGCTATCTGCCCTTGGGCGCATGTATCGCTAAGGAAGATATCTTCGAGACATTTAGCGGAAAACCAGAGGATAGAATGGAATTCGCACAAGTCAGCACTTACGGCGGTCACCCAGTATGCTGCGCGGCGGGGCTTGCCAACTTGAAGATCTTGGTGGAAGAAAAACTGTGGGAAAATGCAGAACAGGTCGGCAACTACCTGATGCGCCAACTCAAAGAACTAACTCGTCTGCCTATCGTGGGAGATGTGAGAGGCAAAGGGCTCATTATTGCTATCGAACTTGTCGAAGATGGTAAAACCCCTCTTTCGACGACGAAAACCAAACAAGTGCAACAACTGATGAAAGAACACGGTATTTTTATAGGGCGCGTCAGCTACGCCGCAGATGGGGATGAGAATATACTTTATCTCGCCCCGCCGTTGATATTGACCCAGACAGAAGCGGACAAAATCGTCGCGGCGCTCGATGATTCTCTGAACCGTGTAATGAGCGTAATACGTAAAACGTAATGCGTAATAATATTACACAAATCCGTGCCTTATGTCAAAGCATCGAAAACTTGCTTACATTTACTACATAATGCTTTTCACTCCCGTTTTCCTTCTCGGCGTGTTTACCTGCGGCGGCAAAAAAGATGCGATAAAAATTGGCGTTAGTGTAGATGCAGCAACGTTTCCCGTATACACTTTGATGAAACAGGCGCTGATGGAAAACGCCGAAAAATATGGCGTCGAAATCCTGTGGAATGATGTTCAAGCCGGCGATAGGTCATTGATTCCCGTTGCCAGAGAAGTATCAGGCGTTAAAAGGATGCTAAAAGCCGGTATAAAAGTCCTGATTATCAAACCTGTAAGTCTAAAAATCCTTCCCGTTCTCCAAGAAGCCCGTCGTTGGAACGTTCCCGTAATATCACTAGATAGACTCCCAACAGATGTGCCCGTCACCGGACATATCAAAGTTAATGAGATGGATTTAGGCGGAAAAGCGGCGGAGAATGCTATTGAAATATTGAAGTTATGGTATCCGTTAAGGAGACCAGCTGATAAATGGAATGTCATAGTCTTGGAAGGCGCTGTCGGCGATGAAAAACTTCGCCGAATCGTTCTGGGAATCTACGAAGTCCTTGACCGATATCAACGGGAAATTCAAGTCGTTTCTAGTCCGCAAGTATCCGGAGCGGACGCCGCTTTCGATACGGTAAGTAAAACCATAGGAAAATATGCGGGAAATATTCAGGCTGTTATCTCGGCTTCAAGTGAACTCGCGCTCGGCGCGATACAAGCCGTGAAACTCAATAATTTAGTTTATAAACCTGGATGGAATATCGATCCGGAAAAAAGAAAAGGATTTGCACACATTGAGAAGAAGGGAATAGTGACAGCAGGAGTGGGAGCGGGTAAGGAAGCTTGTAGATTGATTTTTAAAGGCGAACACCTCCTTGAAGTTGATGAGATGCCATATCAAAGAGCGCTCGCGGCTTTAGAAGCAGCGCTTTATATTTTAGAGAAAAATGAATTTCCATCCGATGACCTCATTTCTATTGGGGTTGGGAAAGTCAAAGTCAAATATAGTCCCATCCGCGTTGTGACAAAAGATAACATTCGGGAGATGGAACAGATGTGGGCTGATATCTTTCGATGATTTTTACAAAACTATCAGTTAACGGAAATATTTGACGTAAAATTTGATTTCTGTAAAATTAATTTCGAGGAAAATCATGGTAAATCGAGATAGATACTGGGCTTACTTCGATGAAGCCTGGAAGAGAGTTATAGAGCGTTTCTTCCCTCAACTTTTACACCTCTTCGTTCCCAATCTTTATTTTGACGTGGACTTTAAAAGGGGATTTTCCTTCTTGGATAGGGAAATGGAGCAGCTTTCCATAATAAGCCTTAAAGGCGCAAAATATGTCGATAAGCTGGCGAAGGTTTATCTGAAGAACGGAGCCGAACAATGGATTCTGGTTCATATAGAAGTTCAGGGGTATCCGGACAAAGAATTTTCACTGAGAATGTTTCGGTATTTCTATCGGATATTTGACAGGCATGGCAAGAGGGTAGTGAGTCTGGCGATATTGACCGGCTCAGAAAAAGGCACAGACGAAGGAGTATTTGAGTTTAAAGCTTATGGTAGTGGAGTAGAATTCCGTTATCTTTTTTTCAGATTGATGGATTATGATAGAGATAGGTTAGAAGAAGATACCAATCCAATAGCGATGGTGGTTTTGGCTTCTCAGGAAAGAGAGCGCGCCAGACAAAAAGGCGCCAGGTTCAATGCCAAACGGTATCTTATAAGGCGGTTGTATGAGCGAGGATGAGATAATAGGGCTATTCGAGTTTATCGATTGGGTTTCACAATTGGACGATTCAGAGGAAAAGATATTATGGGAAGAGGTTACAGCAAGGGTTGCAACAAGGATTTTTGGAGGAAGGTAGAGAGATGATACTGGAAGCTTTAGATGAGCGGTTTGGTGAAGTTCCATCTCTCATCTCCGAGACTGTAAATCAGATTGAAGAGAGGAATATGTTGAGGACACTCCTGCGTCAGGCAATACGATGCGCTTCTCTGAAAGAATTTGAACAAGCGTTGAATGGACAAAGCCGAGCCGATAAATTGGGCAAAAAGTGATTTATTTTGGTGATACTTCTCGAAACAGGAGAGATAAAGTGGGTGAAAGAGTAAAAATATTATCCAGTCTGATATTCACTATCTTCACGATGTCTCTTTTTCCGATTCTAAGTGCTAAAGCAGAATCAGAAAATGAGGAAGTAATTCAATTAGGGGAAATCCGAGTGACGCCCGGCAGATTCACAATCTCGGATAGTGTGTTATTGCCAAAGTCGCTCTCGAAAGCGGAGATAGACAAATTTCCGCTGATAGATAACGACGTTTATCGCGCTGCTCACGTCTTTCCCGGCGTCGTGGCGAATGACTTTAGCGCTAGATTTTCCGTGCGCGGCGGCGAGAAAGACGAGACTATCGTGCGTCTGAATGGCATGGAATTGTACGAGCCGTACCATCTGCAAGATTTCGGCGGCGCAATCTCGACGATTGATTTGGGCATTGTTCAACGCGCGGAATTATTGATGGGAGGTTTTCCAGCGGAATACGGCGATAAGATGTCGGGCGTATTCGATGTGTTCGCAAGAGAGGGAAGCCGCAAAAAATTCAGAGGAAATTTGGGAATCGACATTGTGAATACGCATCTGCTACTTGAGGGACCGATTCCAAAGGGTTCATGGTTGATAGCGACTCGGCGAGGGTACATCGATTTGATTATGGCTCTGATTGAAACTGAAGAGGAGTTTGAGCCGCGATACGCTGACTTGTATGCCAAAGTTATACATGATTTAACGGGGAAGGACAAAATTTCCGTCGATATTCTGTACGCCTTAGATTCCAATAAAATCGACCAACAGGGCGAAGAAAACGACCTTAAATCGAAGTACAGCAACGGCATCCTGTGGGGACGATGGCGCCACTTATTCGGCGAGAAAGCTTTTTCCGATTTATACCTTTTTGCGGGAGATGCGAATCAAGAAAAATGCGATGGAATTGACGGAATCGACGACAGAGATTTCACCTACTTCGGCGGCAAAGGGGAATTGAACTACAAGCCTCTCGCTTCACATACTGTAAAGGCAGGAGTAAAATGGCGGTGGGCGACTGCCGATTATCACTACAAAGAGGATAAAATTGATGTCGATGTGAGCCCGAGCGGTTGGGATTTGAGAGGATTTCTTCAGGATGAATGGCAAATCGCATCGCCAATCGCGGCGAATTTCGGTCTGCGATATATTTATCAGCATTATAACCAGCGTTTTGAGTTTAGTCCAAGAGTGGCTGTTGCTCTCAGACTAAAACAAAATTTTCTCATTCGCGGGGCTTGGGGTTTGTATCATCAACCCGTCGAAATTCTAAACTTACCAGTGGAAGATAATATAACCGAATTTGGGAAATCGGAGAAGGCGACCCATTATATCCTGGGCTGTGAATTATCACCGAAGCAAAATTTACTCATCAGAGCCGAGGCGTACTACAAAACCCTTGATAATCTGGTTGGACAGATTCGGGATTATGGCAGAAAAAGCCAAATTATCATAAATCCGGAATCGGGCACAGCCAAAGGCTTTGAACTGTTTTTAAATCAATTCATCCCACCTCGCATTTCGTGGAGCATAGGATATGCGTATAGCGTCGCAAAGGAAAAAGTTGGCGGACAAGACTTCTTTCGGGACTTTGACCAGCGGCACACACTTGCGCTCAATGTCGGTTATGCGTTTTCGGAAAACCTGAATGTACATTTAAGCTGGCGTTTCCACAGTGGAAATCCCTATACGGAAGTGCGGTATGAGAAAGTCTATCTGCCCGACAGTGAAATTTGGCAAAAGAGACTTGGACCAATAAATGCCAATCGTCTTCCAGCATATCACAGCCTCGACCTCCGACTAACAAGAACACATACTTTCAAACACTGGAAATTGCATTGGTACTTTCAGGTTATGAATCTCTACAATCGCCAGAACGTTCACGAATACTCTTTCACCAAAATCACAGATGATTCTGGCAATATTTTGCGCTATGAACGCAACGAGGAACATCTACTTCCTATCCTACCCGTCTTAGGCGTCAGCGGGGATTTTTAGGATGGTGACCCGGAGGTTGGGAATGAAACTGATGAAAAAACACCACAATAGTGAAAAACAGAAGCAGGTTATTTTATCAGAACTTGCGGAAATACTCAAAGCCGAAAAATCCGTGGTTTTCGCTTACGCCTACGGTTCTTTTGTCGAGAAAGATGGCTTCAATGATATAGATATCGGTATCTACTTAGCTGAAGGAAAATTTCAAAGTGATGACGCGCTTTTTAAATGCGGACTTCGTCTTGCGGCTAAGGCTGATTTGGCTTTAGAAGGTTACGAAGTGGATGTCCAAACACTCAATTTTGCTCCACTTTCCTTCAGGTTCAGAGTGATAAACAGTGGTAGACTTTTATTCTCTATGGATGAAAAACAGCGTATCGAGTTTGAAACGAGAACAAGGGATTTCTACTTTGACTTTCTTCCACACCGAAGGTTGCTTTACCGCAAGATGGTGTTGGGGGAGGAACGATGAACAATTTAGATAACGATGTTTTAATTCGACTTTTTGCAGAACTCCATCTTGCTGTGGAAAAGCTCAAAAATCTATCCCAAACATCTGAAGAAACGTTCCTTAGAAGCTTTGAAAAAGCCGACAGCGCTAAATATAACTTCATCGTGGCAATCGAGGCTGCAATTGATATTTGCAATCACTTAATCGCTTCAAGGAATTTGGGAACGCCCGAGGAATACGCCGATGTCTTTCGGGTGATGAAGGAAGCGGCAGTCTTCGATGACGAATTCACCGAAAGGCTCGTTCAAATGGCGCGATTCAGAAATCTATTAGTTCATCGATACTGGATGGTAGATGATAGACAGGTATACCGTATTCTTCGGGAAGAACTTGGAGATTTTAAGCTATTCGAAGATGCCATTAGAGCTTATCTTACAAGTGAAGGAAGTGAAAGGTCTTCCAGAGAGATTTAAAGCTGAAGGTTAAATTTCTATGTAACCATACGATTATATTTTTTCCTTGATTTTGTCATCAAGGCGTACTATTCTGAATTCGGTAAAGCAACAGAAATTTGAACTCAGAAGAAAACTTCAGGAGGTTTTAAAAAATGAAAGGATTAAAAATCATTTTAGCGTTATTAAGCTTTTTGGTATTAGTAATTGTTGGTTTTGCGCAAGCTAAGATTATCCCCGTGCCTACTCCAGAATATCCAACAATTCAAGACGGCATCGATGCTGCGGTGGATGGTGATACAGTACTTGTAGCTGATGGGACGTATACTGGCACTGGCAATAAGAATTTGGATTTCAAAGGCAAAGCTATTACTGTCACATCGGAAAATGGTGCAGAGGATTGTATCATTGATTGTGAAAGTGATGGTAGAGGTTTTATTTTCCAAAGCGGTGAAGGTGAAGAATCAGTAGTGAGCGGATTTACTATCCAAAATGGCTATGTGGATGACGG
>DTYX01000180.1 GCA_012961655.1 Candidatus Poribacteria bacterium | reverse complement strand
CGCCCCTCAGTGGCGACAGACAGCGACAGACAGACTGAGGCGACACGTTTACTGAATTTTCGGGTCAATTCAGCAATATTATATCATATTGACACTGAAAAAAACAAGGTAAATTGAACAAACTGTTGACATTTTTTTTCAAAGATGCTATTATAATCACGCAATAATATAGTGAAATCAATAGTGATAGAGGGAGGAATCTAATTATGGCAAAGAAACTGTCGATTGGCAGTTGGGCTTATGCCTTTGGACCTTATGAAGATAATCCGATACCGTTTGATACAGTCGTTCGCAGGCTAAGTGAACTTGACTTCGACGGCGTAGAAGTCGCCGGATTCAAACCTCACGTTCATCCAGAAGACCATCCGATGAAAAGCGACCGGGATAAGATTAAAAACTTGATAGCAGTCAATAACCTTGGAATCTCCGGTCTTGCGGCGGATTTCTGGGGAACTCCAGGGCCAGCGACGGATGAAGGTCAGGAGGATGACTTCTACTTCAAACTATTCAAGAAAAATCTGCAGCTATGCCTAGATCTTGGCGCGCCTGCGATTAGAGTAGATACAGTTGCCGACCCGGAAGCGGGTGTCGAAGGAATTGATCGAAAAACAGCGTGGAATCGGATTGTGAGCGTCTGGAAAAGGTGTGCGCAGGTTGCTGAAGAAAACGGCGTCAGAATGGTGTGGGAATTTGAGCCGGGGTACATGTTCAACAAACCCAGCGAAGTCGTCCAACTGGTCGAAGATGTCGGTCATCCGAACTTCAAAGTGATGTTTGACACTTCCCACGCGTATACCTGCGCAGTCATGGCGGCGCGACAGCCAGAACCGAAAGAAACGCTGAAAGGCGGCGTTGTCGAATTCGCGCAAATGTTGAAAGGAAAAATCGGTCATCTCCATCTCATCAATTCCGATGGAACACTGCATGATGGTGAAACCAGTATCCATTATCCTTTCGATGGTCCGGATGGTAAGATCAACTTCGATGAAGTGATTCCTGCCATCGTCGAGGACGCCGGCTATAACGGCGATTGGTGGACGATCGACCTCTGCTTCTGGCCCGATGCTTGGGAGGTAACGGAAGCGTCGAAGAAGTTCTTGGAACCATATCTTGAGCGGTATTAAAGCTATCGTGAAATGATACCACTGTTCTGGTAGACGAACGTGGATGAAAGTTGCCAAATTACTAAGTCCGCGTTCGTCCATAACGCTAACATGATAGAGGAGGGGCGAGAAAAGGAAATGTTCCGTCCTATTTCCCTCACAGCGCTACGCGAATTCTTAACCGAAGAATATCTCTGGCGTTGTGATAAATCACCACAAAGCCCGCTGTTATGGATTCATAGGGCGTTTTAACGTCCTTTCTTTGAATTAGATGTCAATGCTGATTACACAATTTTTCAATAAATCTATGGAGCAGAATCCACTATTATTGATTGTGAAGGAGGAGGCAGAGGATTTTATTTTCACAGTGGTGAAAGCGCAGCGGCGATAGTAGAGGGATTTACAATCAAGAATGGCGCCGCTGATAAAGGTAGTGGGATTTACGTCTATAGCTTTTCTTCCCCGAGGATACAAAATAATATTATTATAGACAACACGGGTGAGGGGATTTACGTCTTTAGTTACTCTAGTCCGACGATACAAAATAATATTATTACAGGCAACACAGATAGTGGGATTGTTGTCAATGAGCACTCTTACCCGACGATACAAAACAATATTATCACAAAAAATTCGACAGGCGGTAATGGTGGCGGGATTTTGGTCTCGACTTCTTCCCCAATGATACAAAATAATACTATCGCTAATAACTCAGCAGTCCACGGCGGCGGCGGTGTTTATTACAGCGTCGAATTCGGTTTCGGTGGTATAATACAAAACAATGATATCGTGGCAAACGACGGCGGCGGAATTTACATCACCGGCGGTACTTCCCCTACGATACAAGATAACATTATCAGGGGAAATCACGATGGCAGTGGTATTTATTGCCACAGTTCTTCTCCTACGATACAAAAAAATACTATCACTGGGAATTCATCATCCTATGGTGGTATTTATTGTTATAATTCCTCACCAAAGG
>DTYX01000179.1 GCA_012961655.1 Candidatus Poribacteria bacterium | reverse complement strand
GAAACCTGCACCACAACTCTCCCCATCGCCCTTAATTGGTAAAAGTTTAAAGAACTTTCTGAAAGTTGCTTAACTGGTCAATCACCAATTTACCAATCATAAATTTACACATGTTGCTTTATATAATCTATGGCATCCTCTACCGTTCGAATTTTCTCTGCTTCTTCATCAGGAATTTCCTCAATCCCGAATTCCTCTTCAAAAGCCATAATCAATTCAACGGTATCCAACGAATCCGCGCCTAAGTCATCTATAAAAGAAGCATCAGGCGTGATTTTTTCTATGTCAACTTGCAATCTATCAGCAATAATTTCAACGATTTTTTCTTCACTGACTGCCACTAAATAGTCCACCCCCTTTCAATTTCACATTGCCATTCCGCCATCGACTTGGATTACCTGCCCGGTGATGTAATTGGCGGAGTCAGAAGCCAAAAAGGCTACTATCGCTGCGACATCTTCAGGCGTTCCAAACCTTTGCAGCGGCACAGAATCCATCATCTTCTGTTTATCTTGTGGAGATAAGTTTGCGGTCATCTCTGTGGTGATGAAACCAGGCGCCACAGCATTGACTGTTATGCCTCGTCGTCCAAGTTCTTTGGCGGCGGATTTGGTCAAGCCGATGACGCCTGCCTTCGCAGCGGCGTAATTAGCTTGCCCCGAATTGCCGACGAGTCCGATAACGGAAGAGATATTGATGATTCTACCACTTCTCTGTTTCATCATCTGTCGGGCTACCGCGCGAACGCAATAAGCCGTTCCCGTCAGATTCGTTTGAATGACGTCATCCCAATCGGAATCTTTCATGCGCACTAAAAGGGCGTCACGAGTGATTCCGGCGTTGTTGACTAAAATGTCAATTCGATTAAATTTTTTCAATGTGAAGTCGATAAGCGCAAGAACATCATCCTTCTTTGAAATATCCGCAACAGTTGCCCGGACCGATTTCTCATTATCGGAAAACTCTTGCAATTCCTCCGCAACCCTGGAAATTGTTTCAATATTCCGGGAGCAAATGACGACTTTAGCGCCCTCTTGTAAAAATTTCCTCGCAATCGCTTTTCCGATGCCGCGCGATGCTCCGGTTACTATTGCTATCTTATCTTTCAGTTTCATCTAAAACCCCTAAAACTCTTTCAACATCGTTTGATTTATCAACATTGAAGGTTATCATATTCCTATCAATTCTACGAACCAATCCCGACAATACTTTTCCAGGTCCGACCTCGACAAATATTGTCACACCATCACGTATCATTAACCTGATTGATGCTTCCCAATGTACAGGACTAGTAATCTGGGAAATTAATATATTCCTAATTTGCTCTGCTTGAACGATGTAATTTCCCGTTACATTGGCGATAAATTTTATCTCAGGTTTAGAGATGGAGAAACCTTTGATAATCTTCTGTAGATTTAATGCTGCTGACTTCATCAGACTGGAATGAAATGCGCCATTGACAGAAAGAGGGATACATCTGGCGTTTGAGGCTTCAGCGAGTGCTGTCGCTTTTTCAAGAGCTTTGTTTTCTCCTGCGATGACAATCTGGCCGGGACAGTTATAGTTGGCAATTTGAACTACACCGCTGCTACTACTGGCTTCTTCACAGATTAAAGCTAATTTATGTTCGTCCAAACCCAACACAGCAATCATTCCGGACTTCATCCCTCGAGACGCTTCCTCCATAAACTTCGCTCGGTATTGCACCAATTTAAGCGCGTCTTCGAATAACAGGGAACGGCATGCAATCAAAGCTGAATATTCGCCTAAGCTGTGTCCTGCTACATAGTCATACGATAATCCATTTTCCTGAAGAACGCGCAAAGTTGCTATACTACATGTCAAAACTGCTAACTGTGTGTATTCCGTGTGACATAATTTCTCCTCAGGTCCCTCAAAACATAACTTACTGAGGTTCATCCCCAAAATTTCATCTGCTTTCTGGAAAGTGCTTAGGGCAACGGCATAATTTTCCGCCAACGATTTGCCCATGCCGACACGCTGAGAACCCTGACCTGGAAATATGAATGCTAAATTTTGCGCTGAGCCAAAGGCGTGCGTTGTGGTTTGCATAGTTCTAATCAGCCTTATAGAATT
>DTYX01000178.1 GCA_012961655.1 Candidatus Poribacteria bacterium | reverse complement strand
TACGTATTACGCATCACGCATTACAGAAAAGAGCAAATTTAATATTGAAAATTACCTAACTTAGGTTTTCAAGAATTATTTATTTCTATTGACAAGGTCAAAATATTGGGAGGGAAAATGTCTAGTTCTGCTAAACGCGCAATTGTAATAGGAATGGATGGAGCCAGTATGGAACTGGTCAAGAATATGGCGGATTGGGGGCACGTTCCCAACATCGCCAAACTGATGGAAAATGGCGTCTACAGGCCGATGTTAGGGGTGTTTCCTACCTTGACGCCGCCTGGTTGGACAGCGCTCTGTACGGGGTCATGGCCTGGCACTCACGAAGTCATGGACTTCAATATCCGGGCTGTCGGTGGGCGGCTGGATGAGACTGTTTGGGGCATCAACACAGGTCTGTGCAAATCAGAATATCTGTGGAATTTAGTAGAGCGCGTCGGGCGCAAGCCAATTTTGGTGAAATGGGAGATGTCGTGGCCTCCTACGGTAAAAACAGGTATGCAGGTAGAGGGCACAGGGCCTGGTGTCTCCAATTACCATCAGATTGCGGGTTATCATCTATTTGTGGGTGGCAAGTGGGCGCCGCGGCAAATAGGCGGCGCGCGTGACCCTGAGACTGTCGACCCCAGCGCCCTTCAAGACGTTCGTAATATTGACCCGATAACCATCGAATCGATAGAAGGCAAGGGATGGAGTAATCTTCCTGAATCGACGATGCTGCCGTTAGAAGTGAAACTGACCATTCAACCCCTTGCTCGAGGACGAGCCGAAATGGGTCGAAGGAAAGTAGGAACGCCAAAGTCCTTTTGGGGACTCATTTACTCTTCAGGAGCAGAGGGCTACGACCGCGTCCGCATCTGCCGTAGCAAGGATGGAAGCGATAGGGTAGTAGACCTCGCTGTAGGTCAATGGAGTGATTGGTGGTTAGATTCATTCCGCATTGATGCGGCAAAGGTAGAGGGTTACGTCCGCATGAAACTCATCGCCCTCTCCCCCACGGCGGATATGTTCGCTTCGCTCACCGACGTCAAAGGCTTACGGTTTGAACTGTTTGTACCACAGATATGGCCGCGCGAAGGTTACACCTATCCTGCAGAGTTGGCTCATGAGATTGACGAGCATGTGGGCTCTTTCCTGCAGAATCCAGCCCGCGACGCTCTGGGGCTGATAGATGATGACACCTATTTCGAGTTGCTTGAATATCACCAACAGCGTCTCGCTGACGTAGCGCAACACCTTGCTGGGAAACGCCCGTGGGATTTACTGATGGTTGAAACACACGCCTCCGATTACGCCAACCACTTCTTCTTAGGACAGTCTGACGAAGAGAGCGGCGCGTCCGCTGAAACCATCAAGCGATGCCGCGATGGGCTTGCTCGTACTTATGCCTCGATTGACCGCATGGTCGGTCGTCTGATGGAGTTGGCAGATGATAAAACGGTCATCGCTCTCGGTTCCGACCACGGAGGCACGCCCAGTCGATTCAGACCGGTAAATATCGAACAAGTGCTTGAAGAAGCTGGATTTATCGTTTACAAAGAGGGCGCCAGCGGAAAACGGGAAATCGATTGGTCAAAGACGAGGGCGGTCAACGTCGGTTTGGTGCATATTTTCATTAACCTCAAAGGGCGCGAACCTGATGGCATCGTTGAAGCTGAAGACTACGAAGCAACGCAGCAGGAAATCATCGCCGCGCTACACACCTATCAAGACCCGAAGACCGGCCAGTATCCTTTTGCGCTCGCCTTAACGCGTGCCGACGCTGAGATGGTCAATCTGTGGGGTAACCTGGTAGGAGACGTGGTTTATGCTCTGCGCCCGGAGTTCGACGGCGCACATGGCAAACACCTTCCTTCATCAGTCCTTGGCATTGGCGGTCAGCATTCCACTTTTGTCCTCTCTGGCGCTGGCGTCCGTAAAGGCGTCGCTCTGCGTCGACAAGTACGAGTTGTGGATATCGCGCCGACGCTCTGCTATCTGTTGGGACTTCCAATGCCTGAGAATGTCGAAGGTGGAGTAGTGTACGAAGCTTTAGAGAATCCCAATTGGGCTATTGAGGCATTGGAAAAACTAACGGAAAGTTAATAACGCCAGTTTTATGGTTCAATTTGATTCTATCAAATTCAAGGCACAAATGCACTTTGTGATGGCATAAGTAAATTCTAAAGTTTTTTGACTTTACTACGAATCCATGCGTTCCGGCGCCTTATTTCTGATTGTAGGTGGCAATCTGGACGTCTCGCTTTAGCGGGGATTTCCCGACTGTTTATTTTCCATTGACTTTTCGGACAATCTAACAGATTGTCCGACAGATTCGTACTATTCACGATTTAACAATGCAGTAGTAGAAAGGAGGAAGCAATGAACGATAAAAAATTAGGGCGTATTGAGGGCGCTGTGCCGGTTTTAGTGATGCCATTTGACGAGGACGGCGATATCGACGAGGATAGCCTGCGTCGCCAGATTGACTTCTGTCTGGAGGCGGGAGCGCAAGCGATTGCCTTTGGTATGGGGAGCGAGAGTCATACTCTTACTGATTCTGAGCGGGCGCAGGTGTGGAGTCTAACGGCCCAGCATCTGGCTGGCCAATTACCTCTGATAGTAGCCACAGCGCATACTAGCCGCGAAGGGACGATTGCTCTGACGCGCCTGGCGCGTGAATGCGGCGCTGACTGCGCTATGGTCAATCCTCAACCCCGAGGTGGCGAGCAGTTGGTGGCGCTTTTCAAAGACCTCTCGGAGCAGGTGGATTTGCCGTTGATGATTCAAGACGCCGGCGGGAACGCTCCAGCAGACCTATTACTGCAAGCCACACAAGAAGCGGAACGAGTCAACAGCCTGAAAATCGAGTCTCCCGCTACGCCCCATAAAATCGGTCAGGTGGTGGCTGGTTTGCGAGAGAGCGGATTAGCGGGCGGTGGTTCGCGAGAAGTGACTGTGCTAGGCGGCGCCAACGGCAATCTCTTACCGGAGGAAATGGAGCGTGGCTCCGTCGGCACACTGCCCTTTCCGGCGATTATTGACGCCTACCGCACTGTCTGCGGCTGTTACGTCGCAGGAGATGCAGTCAGTGGAAAAGAAAACTACATGCGACTTATCCTTCCCCTGCTTCGTTTAATTTCAGCCGGCGGCGCTGGCGGCGAGGTAATTTGGCTATACAAAGCTATCTTTCAACGCGCTGGTATCCTGCGTACCAGCTTCTGCCGCGTCGGTTCCACATCATTGCCTGACTGGATTATGGATAAAGTTTGGCAGCATTTGACCAGCGCTGACTTGCTTATCTCTCGAAAGTTACGCGCTGGAAAATGAATTTGAACGAGATTAATAACTTTTGAAAATGGAAGGAGCATCTTAAATGAGCGCTAACAAAATAGTTGATGTACAGGTTTGTGAACTTTCGCCGCCGCCACCCCGTGAAAAAGGCACTCCTGCGCATCGTCCCTCATGGGGGCGGACTTTTGTGCAGGCCACTCCGATGGATAGATTTGACCAGCCGGTTCGGCGGCGTGAACCCGGTGGCTTAATCTGGGTCAAAGTTATCGCCGAAGATGGAAACTGGGGTTTGGGTTGCACCGATACCGGCCAGGTGGCGACCATACTCATAAAAGAGTGCCTAGCTCCGATGATTATTGGACAGGAGGTAGGCGCAATTGATTTATGCAATGATTTGATGTGGCGAGGAACTCTCTCTTTCGGCAATGAAGGATTGACAGCTAGAGCCGTAGCTGGGGTTGATTTAGGACTGTGGGATTTGTGGGGCAAGGTGCTCAATCAGCCGGTCTATCGACTCGCAGGCGGGCCAGCGCGGAGGTCGATGGATGTTTATATAACGGGCAATGATGTCGACTGGGGTTTGGAACTTGGCTTTAAGAAATTCAAATTGGCGCGACCTTACGGCGTCTACCACGGTCAGGCTGGCATTGATGGGACGGTGGAGTTAATCGCTAAAACCCGTGAGCGGATTGGTCCTAAGGCGGATTTGATGCTGGATTGCTGGATGGCATACGATGTCGATTACACGGTACAGATGTGTGAGGCCCTGCGTCCATACAGGCTGCGATGGATGGAGGAGATGCTGATACCGCAAGACTGGAAGGGATGGCAAGTCCTGCGCCAACGAATACCCTGGCAGACTATCGCCACAGGGGAACACTGGTCGACGCGTTGGCCGGGGATACGCGCGGTGGAGGAACGTTTGGTGGATTTGATTCAGGCGGATATCCACTGGATAGGCGGTTTTACCGAGGCGATGAAATTAGCGCACGTTGCGGATGCAGCCGGTATTCCGATGTGTCTGCATACCGGCGCCAACAATCCATACGGTCAGCACTGGACCGTAGCTATGCCGAACACTCCGCTGATTGAATTCTTCCTGGCTTCCCCACCTGGGGTACCGTTAGAGGAGTGTTATCTCGGCTCGCCTTCGAAGTCAGGACAAAGTTGCTATCGTACCCCACCCGGGACGCCGATGCCGGTCGATGGCAAACTGGGATTGCCTCCCGGACCGGGGTTTGGGCTGAAGGTACCAGAGGAATGGTTGAAACCGATTTAATCGCCAGTAACGATAAGGATAAACAATGAAGATAAAAGAGATTCAGGCTGTCAACATCAAACTTCCGCCGGTTAAACCCAAAACACCAGCCCGTCGGCAGAGTTGGAGACAGTACGCACCGATTGCCTTGCCGATGAGCAGATACTTTCCGCCGGATATGCCTCGGCGAGCCGCTTGCCGCCCTCATCGACTACATTGAGATTAATTTAAGCCCAATATTCCAATTATACCGTAGTTTCTCCCCCTTCTTCCCCCCTAATAAAGGGGGGAACTTGCTCCCTTGCTAAAAAGATAATGGAATAATTTTTCATCACCAACAATCATAGTGGCAGAGAGCGAATCTTTCGATTTAAAGTCCAGAGGCAAAATCCGATAATGCCTAGAAATATCAGCATTGACCAGCCCCAATGAGAAGCATAAATGGAACGTAGCCCAAACAACTTATTTCCCAGCAGCAACAAATTTGCCCAAAATGATAGAGGCGCTATCTTACTGCTTCTGAAAATATTCTTCAGTATCTCAAATATCACAGGTGTAAAGAGAACGATAGCGGCGAAGCTGATGGCGACATAACGATTATTCTTCGTCAGTGAGGAAAGAGTCAAAATCAACAAACCCGTTGGCAGAGTTAAAACAAGAGAATAGAGAAAGATTGAACCCACTATCCAGTAATGTTGTCGTAAGAACTCCACCGTTTCACCCAACAAAAGACTCTCAAGAAAAAGCAAAATTGCCAGGATGAACGTCACGAATGTCAAAAGCGTCATAATAGTTACAAGTTTGCCGACTATATAATCGATGCGTTTTAGCGGTCTCGAGAAATACATCTGCAGCGCGTTATTTTTCAGGTCATTTGCTATCAAGCCCGAGCCGCCGAAGACACATATTAACACGATAAAAAAAGTTTGCATCGAGAGAAAATCGTAGAAAAATTTTGCATTCACCTGTGCCAGTCCGCGAATATTTATCATGTTGACGAGATAGATGTAAACGCCACGTCCCAGAAAATGAATAATAGCTGGCATCATAATAAATAAAAGAAATAGTTTTCTTCGCAGAATAATTCTCAATTCCTCTCTGGCGATGACCCACCAGCGGAGGGTACGTTCAGTTTCCCCCTTTGGAAAAGGGCATCTCCCTTTCCTAAAGGGGGCAGGGGGATTTACTTCGTGAACCGCTGATTTGAGAGTTCCTTCCAAATGTCGATATCCTTGGTCGTGAATTGGCATCTGTTATCCCTTCCATTTTTGGATTGCAATTCTCCTCCGCTTAAAAACCAAACAACTTCGCCGCTGTATCACCCAGGACCTTCTTTCTTTCCGATTCGGGCAGAAAATCGAGCAGCGCTTCCACAATAGCGGGATTACCGCCGCCCCATATCATACGCTCACTACCAAAAGTTTCCACGACCTGGCGCACCAAAGGTTTTGCATCTTGATGAGGAAAAGGCTCTTTGGATATATATCTGACGCCTGAGAGTTTCATATAAACATTGTCAAATTGCGCCAAGCCCAGTACGTATTTATACTCTTCTTCATCGCCTTGCGCGGGCCGTCCCAGATGGTCAATGAGTACGTGAATATCAGAGTAAGCTTTCACCAGCTCTTCAACATCTCGCGCATAACGCGGAACGATGTGCATCTGTATCACCAGCCCCAAAGCGCCTGCCCGCTGCCAGATGGTTCTGACTGGAACAGAAAGAATCGAAGGTATCTTATCAGGATGGTAGGCATGAATCCGTAGCGCAATGATGCGAGGCTGCTTTTGCACCAACTCTCTAAGAGCGCGCGGTGAATTTGGAGATTCGGGGTCAAATAGACACGTTCCCTTCAAACGCTCTGGATACTTTTTAAGACAATAGAGCAGATAACGATGGTCACTCTGATATGGCTCGGGATGAACCAAAACTGCCCTATCTATTGATATTTCGTCCATCCGCTCTATGTATTCCTCAATTGGCGCTGGCGGGGGACGATAAGATGCGTTTTTGTGATAAGGGAACTGGGATTGGTCTTCAGCGAAGACATGAACATGGGTATCGATGACCATAGTTATTCTCCTTGCAAGTGAAAAAGCCGTCGTCGGTTCACATGGGAATTGAACTAAGAGGACGTAAAACGTGATACGTAAAATTACGTAATTTTGTCTTCATATTCACCCAACCGATAGACACGCTCAAACTTCGTAAAAAACAAAATCCTTTCCTGGATATGTTCACCGAGAATATTCTCCGCGGCTTGGCAGTAGTAATGAATTTGTCGTTCGTATTCTCGTTCTTCGATGGTCGTTTCAATCATATCCTCTGAGGGTATTCTATCAGTCTTAAAATCGACAATAACCCAACCTGCTAATTCAGTATCGTAGTAGAGTAGGTCAATGCTGCCTAAAATGGTTTCACCGGCGGTTTCGTATTCAAATTCTACATTGCGATAACATCGATTTGGGTCAATCGACTGGTCATTTATCCATTTCTGCGCGCCGAGAATTTCTTTGACGACAGTTTGGATGTTGCGTTCCGTCGGCGTCCAGCCTTCGAGAAATGCTTCGGCGCGCACTCGTTGAGCTAGTTGGTCAAACCGATAGTAGCTTAAATCGGCTGGAATATTTCGGCTGAGAATGCGATGAACCAGTATACTGATTTCAGCGGCGTGAAGTCCAGAATACGGTTCCTCCCCCTTTATTAAAGGGGATTTTGTGAATAACGTCGTACTCTGTAGGCTGACCTCTTCGAGCG
>DTYX01000177.1 GCA_012961655.1 Candidatus Poribacteria bacterium | reverse complement strand
TTCAGTTAATTTTAAAAATATGAACCTTTTTGCGCTTTTACCGTCTAATAGATAAAAATCTTACGGAAAACCGAAGCGTTTAGTGTGATTTAGGAATTAAAACTCGAACAAAGGCGAGCATAAAATCCTAAGCTACCCATTCAAAACGTAGTTTAATCCCTTATGTTCGCTTTTTTGCTCAGCGGCGTCGTGATTCAGTTCACACCAAACGTTTAAAATTGTTGGAGGTAATAAAATGAAACGCTTATTTTTAGGCATTAGCATCATTCTCGTTCCGGCTTTTGTCACCGTGCTTATTATGCAGAACTTTACTGAAGCGCAACAACCCCCGACGCCTCCTGGTGAACGTGGTCAAGGTATGACGCGTATGCAAAGAGCAGACCTGCGCGCAATGATGGGGCAAGTTCTTAATTTGCCCGCTTCATGGTGGCAAGTTGCCATGGAGATTGGGATTAGCGATGAACAATTAGTCAAAGCCCGCCCAATCTATCAGGCGGCTAAGAAGAAGGAACAGGATTTACGTAAAGAGCGCCCGCGGAGTCGTGAAGAGAGAGAAGCTCTATTTGGCAGGCTTCAGGAAGTTAACACTGAGCTTGGCGAAAATCTGAAGGAACTCTTGACCGACGAGCAATTTGCACAGTATGAAAAGTGGGAGAAAAATCGCCAAGAAAGGCTTGAAAGAGCAAGAGAGCGTCTGCAACAACGTCAACAACGGCGTCCTAGAAGCAGACAGTAACCCGAACATTTTAAGATGATTAGTGTAAGTGAAATCAACCGACATTTGTATCATTAGAGCCGCTGATTATCAGGTTGCGCACTCTGGAAACCAGCGGCTTTTTCATTATACAAAACAGACAAGAAAGCTTCCACATTCGTACAAGAAGCAACGCACGCCTTCAGCTTAGCGTTTACTTCGTTCATTTACTTCGAGCCTTTTCGTAGAGGCTTTCAAACGCGGTGCTCCCGTCGTCTTCGATAATTTCCATCGATACCCCGCGCCCGAAGCCCGGATATTCGCCCTCCAGAAAGGCAGGATAGTAGACGTTTTCATCGGTAAAGTCCGCTATCCGTTCGCGTCCGCCGAGGCTTGGCCAGCGGACGCGGCAAACGCGCCGTTGCTGACGATAACGGTCGCGCGGCGCAGGTGTGCCGGGTTCAACTCGATATTTTTCCAGCGCCTCTTCGTCCACCTCGATGCCCAATCCCGGATCTTCTGGCGCCTGGATATGCCCATCTACGACCTCCAAACGTTTTTTGAGCAAGTCGTGTTCCCAAAGTTCATGACAGGTGATGGCGGGAATTTGGGCATGCGATAGGACGGCTCCGACGTGCATCGCATAAGCTGTAGTGATGCCAGTGCCGACCATCTGCAGCCAGAATGGCTTATCGAAAGAGGCGCAGAGCGCTCCGATTCGCCGCGTCCCCGTCGCCCCGCCGCCTACCACAAACCCACCACAACAGCGAGCATGAAGACATGCTTCGTTGAAATGCTCAACTATTGTGTTTTTCACCTGTTGCTGCAGTCGAGCCGCTCCTTCGAGGTCAGTAGCAAGATAAAATGGACTCTCGTAATACGCTACATTCGGATATCTGTCAAGCCCTTGAAGTACCGGAGCGGCATTGTTGGCCGTTCGCAGAAAGCCGTTAAAGTCGATGTCAAAGTGATATTTCGGCGGTACAACTTCTGCCACCGCCTCCACTTGCTCAAAGATATCCCGCCACGGACGCGCTTTCATCTTGAACGATGTATAGCCGCGCTTGACGGATTCTTTCGCTTCCTCAACCCACTCCGCCGGCGGCATGTCGATGTCCCACCAGGAAATTGGGCAACGGTCGCGAACTTTTGCGCCTAAAAGATTGTGGACAGGTACGCCTTCAGCTTTTCCGACCGCGTCAAAGAGCGCCATCTGGATTCCAAAGCCGATGCCATCGTCCTGCATCACAGCGAAAGGATTCTGTCCGAGAACCCGCTCGATATTGCCTGAGCCGCCACCCTGGTTCTCGCCG
>DTYX01000176.1 GCA_012961655.1 Candidatus Poribacteria bacterium | reverse complement strand
TGTTTAATCGGTGTTAATCCGTGGCTGAAGATGTTATCTAAAACTATTGAAACTTATTTAACAGTGCATTCCACGTTTCCTAAGTTCTGGAATGTAGGTATTTATCGAAGTTTCATTTAACGGATTATCTGGTTGGCGGCAAGTACCAGTATAGTGAGGTTAGTAAGATTGGACAAAGGCGTTATGTCGCTTATCTGATTGAGATTAAGATTTAATTCGGTCAGCTTCGTAAGCCCTTCCAGTGCGTCCATCAGTGCGACCGGGTCAAGAATCGGACCCAGAGGGATTGTTTGACCATCATGTTTTAGCTCGATAGTACGCCCAGTCTCCAGTGCCAGAGACCAGAATCTATCGGGTGTAATCGTAGGGTCTACCTGTACAGCAAGCGCATACATTCCGGCGATGTAAGGTATAGACCAACTCCAGGCTCCTTGACGATAGAAGACGTACTCGTCGGCACCATCCGGGCTGGCCGTTGTCAGTGAGTCCATAGGTACCAACAGGCGGTCAGAAAACTGTTCGCCAGCGTAGAATCCCTTGGCCCAGAATATGCCCGGCTCGTAAGACTCAAAGACATCGGGGTCAGCCAAGGGAAGCGACCCAAGCCATGAAACTTGACGCCATGCACTCGTTCAATGCTGGAGCAAACGACGAGCATCCCAGCGGCTTTTGCTTCTTCAACAGCGGCTGTGATTTCGTCATATCCTGCTTGCACTGGACTCCACCCCACTGATATTGAAATAACCCGAATCTTGTAATCTTCCGGCAACTGCTCATTAATCTCCAAAATGCGCCGGACTCCTTGCGCTTTGTAGCGGAAATTATATGTGAATCCGTTTTCTCCAAAATCACCAGCGTATGTCTCGATGTAGTACAAATTAGCTTCGGGCGCCACCCCGACAGTTTTGCCAACTGCAATAGAAGCTGCGGCCGCTCCATGCATTGTGGACTTTCCAGGCTTTACGTTGTTCACCTCGTACAATTTTAGGCGGTTTTTGTACTCTTGGTGCTCGGTTAAGAGTGGTTGGTCTATAATGGCAATGCCTACGCCGCGTCCGGTAACGCCCCGCGCGTGTAATTTACGAATGCCCAATCCAGGGTTCTCACCCAACTCTAGAATCTGTTCCCAATCAAACCCTTGTGGCATCTTATCAGCCGGTGGCCAAATCGTCTTGCTGTCAAAACTGGCATAGAACAGGTCGTCCAATGAGGACCAACGTCATTTTACCCCGGCCCGAGTTTGCCGGCATGCATAAATAGATTGCAACGACTTTGTAATCTAAAAAGAACATTCTGATGCCTATGTCCTTATAATGTATATAACAATAGCCGGTCTTACCTTCGATATCTTTGTATAAAACCTTGTTTTTGTCCCAGTCTACTTGTCTTCCTGTAACGGTTTCGGATGGTTCACCGAGGAAAGAAATGACATCCTTCTGAAACCGTATACTTACCCACAAAAAAATCAATACCGACATCTCCGTAGATCATTACATAACGATTGGGCAAGTCCTCTTCCGAGAATGTCTCTTCTCCCCAAAGGTATTTGTTAGGCTTTCCAAAGACCTCTATTACTTGCTCTCTGGTTGTCTTCCCAGGTATGATTCTTTTAATCTTCTTGTTGATACTTGCAAATGTATGATTTACCATGATAATGTAGGGCAATGAGCGAGTAATCCCTTCACCTATTGCCTCCTTGTCCCCGTGTGTCTCGATACTAAAGTATGTGGCAACTATCATGCCGATAACTCCCAAGAGTATCGGCGGAATGATGAGTGAAAGCCATACGCGAACCATTTTAGCCTCCTTTGCCTTATCCAATTCAGCAAACACCGGCAAAGAACACACCGTTGTCCTGCAAATGATAGTGAATATGTGGCCCGCTGGAAAATCCAGAATTACCGCAGTAACCTATCACTTCCCCTTGACGCACTTCCTGACCTACTTTAACAGTTATTGAATCCTTTTTGAAATGAGCAAAACAGCTAAATTCACTATGCCCGTGGTCAATTATGACGTAATTTCCAGCGTTTGGCTCCATCTTTGGAGGGATATTATCCTCCATTTTTGAAACAACTTTGACGACTTTTCCATCCGCCGGCGCCAATACAGGACGTCCGAAAGCATAATAATCTTCAATCCTGAAAGGCGTTGGCTTTACCTCCTTATCAATGAAAGAAAAGCCGCTTAAAAAGGCGTCAAAATCGCTCAATACTTTGTCAAAATCATGTTTTGGAGCTTCACAGTATATGGTATAAAACATCGTCCCGTTAACTATTGTACATTCTTTTACTTTTTGCTCCTTCACTTCAAAGATTACCAGATGAGCATCTGCCCCGTCCATTTTCAAATCCTTTTCCTCAATTATTTCAAGGAAGGCGAACCGGGTTAGCCTTTGCCGAGCAAAGAACTCGGCAGGGGACACATCGCCGGGGAACTCGTCCATCCAAAAGCCCACCTTGATTTCTTCAGGATTTGCTTTCTGTGCGAACCGCACAAAGTGTCCATTTAGTGTTGCGCGTTCGGTGGTGTTACAAACTTGTTGATGTACCCAAAAAAAGGAAATTAACGCAAAGACGCAAGGAATTTGGTAGTGATATACAAGTAATGCTAAATTACATATTAACCCTAAGAAGCGAAGC
>DTYX01000175.1 GCA_012961655.1 Candidatus Poribacteria bacterium | reverse complement strand
CATCGGATATTTTCCCGCGTGGGGAATTTCTAAGAAATTCTCTCTGCTTGACGATAGTACCTTGACATATTACATGCCAAAATAGTACAATATAAACAAAATTATGAAGCTATTTCACTTCAGTTTTCAATCGACGCTTCAATTCAACTGGAATAGCAACGTGAAATTAAGGAAAAAATTTACAACATTAAAATATGGCTTCTTCTTCCTTGCCCTATCTGTTAGCCTGTCCCTAAAACAAGCCTACGCTTACATCGACCCAGGGACCGCAGGGGCTATCTTTTCATCCTTAGGCCCTCTGTTGTGGGGTATACTGGTAGTTTCTTTCGGCGTTCTAATCTGGCCGTTTCGTCGATTCTTCCGATATCTCAACGCTAAGTGGAATCAACAGCATAAAGCTTTGGCGTTTGTCATGTCGGGAATTATCGTAATAGTATTATTAGGATTGATTGCCATAGTCTGTATTTTCTTGTTGTTTTAACTATACTTTCGCAGATTCTTGATAATGCGCTTATACGGGGCATACTGACCTCTATCCGCGTATTGAGTTTTTATCAGCGCTGTCTGAAATTCTGCGGCTATATAAGTTAGGTGAAAAAGAATGCAACTAACACGGAGGGAGTTTATCAAAATGGCTACTGCTAGCAGCGTTTTTACTGCATCTCTATTTGCAAATTCAATTGGCAAGTCATCAGATACGTTCAACAGCAGCTCATCTAACCATAAGCCAAATGTGGCTTCCACCCTCTGGGGGGACAGGAGGGGGAATTTGGTGAGCGAAGCGAACAGAGTAATTGTGTTAGGCATCGACGGTTTAGACCCCAAAATTATGGAGAAATTTATGGATAATGGAGAATTGCCAAATTTCTCCAAACTCAGAGAAACGGGAAGTTATAGACGCTTAGCGACTGTCAATCCATCTCAGAGCCCGGTCGTCTGGTCTTCAATTGCCACGGGTAGCAACCCCGGCTATCACAGTATTTTTGACTTCATCATCCGCAATCCCAAAAACTATCTTCCCGAATTATCTTTGACGAAAATAAACCCTCGAAACCTAACCGGCTCTCATAAGTCGATGTTCCTTCACGCTCGGCGGGGAAACGCATTCTGGCGCGTCACCTCTGAAAATGGCGTGCCGACTACGGTGATACGCTGGCCGGTGACATTTCCCGCGGAGAAAATCTCCGGACACATGCTTTCTGGACTGGGAGTTCCAGACATCAAAGGCAATCTCGGTCGATATGCGTTCTATACGACCAAAAAGGTATCGGGACAAAAAAAGGGAGATATCGTCGAAGTCAGCTTGAACGATAATAGAATTGAAACGAAAATTATCGGCCCGACCGTTGCCAAAATCGGCCGGTCGAAAGAGAGTGAAATCCCTATTACTATCAACGTTGAGCGGGAAAAAGCGAAAATCACCATAAGCGTCGATGACCGCGATTATGAAATTCAAGAGGGTGGGTGGAGCGATTGGGTTCATTTAAATTTCGATTTGGGTCTCCGCAGACACGCATCGGGCATCTGTAGATTCTATTTAGCGAAAATTCAACCGGATTTTGAATTGTATCTGACGCCCATTCAAGTGTCGCCAGAATCGCCTGTCTTCCCCATCAGTTACCCCGATGAATATGCCCAACAATTGGAGCAAAGCATCGGCGCATATCACACTTTGGGATATCCAGAAGATACCAATGCGTTTGGCGATGATATCTTTACCGCGGATGTCTTTATCGAAAACTGTGATGCAGTCATGCAAGAACGCGAGAAAATGCTATGGACGGAGATTCAGAACTTTAAAGATGGAGTGTTCGCATTTGTCTTTGATACAACGGACAGAGTTCAGCACATGTTTTGGAACACGCGCGACCCGCAACATGCAACTTATGACGAAACTTATGCGCAAAAATATTACCGCGTCATCGAAGACTATTATCGACGCATGGATGGAGTTTTAGAAAATCTGTTTCAATACGTCGATGGGAAAACTGTCTTACTTGTCCTTTCAGACCACGGTTTTGCAAATTTCAGGCGAGTTGTGCATCTGAATTCATGGTTAGTTGAAAACGGCTTGATGACGCTGAAACATGCTCCCACCGATGAAGAAGGCGACCCGCTTTTTCAGAATGTCAATTGGAGCAAGACGAAAGCTTATGCGCTCGGATTTTCCAGTATATACATCAATCTATCTGACAGAGAAGGCAACGGAACAGTTCGCAAAGGACGGCAGGCAAATGGCGTCAAAAGAGAAATCATGAAGGAATTGGAAAAATTGAAAGACCCGGCGACTGGCGAACTTGTCGTCCAAAAGGTCTATGACAGCGAAAAACTCTACAAAGGTCCGCATACCGATGAAGCTCCAGACCTTGTCGTCGGTTTTCGACCCGGTTATCGTTTTTCCTGGCAAACTGCAATCGGCGGCGCCCCTGCATCTCTCATCGAAGATAATTTAAAGAGGTGGAGCGGCGACCATCTCGTAGACCCACACAATGTTGAAGGCATCCTGTTTATGAATAACAGCACGCAAAGTAAAAATCCCACCGTCCTCGACATCGCTCCAACCGTGCTCAAATGCTTCGGCATTCCCAAGCCGAAAGAGATGGAAGGAAAGGCGCTATTTTAGATGAACATCTCAAGATGATTGGATGGATGGGTTCCTTCCATCCAACAGAGTTGAAAAGCTAAAAAATATTGCATGGCTCAAAAGTGGCAGCACGGAGGCGTGCCGCTACGACAAT
>DTYX01000174.1 GCA_012961655.1 Candidatus Poribacteria bacterium | reverse complement strand
GCTCGGCTTCGTCTCCTTGGTCGGCCCCCTTACGTAATAGATCGGTGAAGCCTAGGACACCATTGAGGGGCGTTCGGATTTCGTGGCTCATGTTGGCTAAAAACTCGCTCTTGGCTTGATTGGCAGTTTCGGCTGCTTCACGCGCTTCGATGAGTTCGGTGACATCCACGAAGGATTCAATACCACCGGTGACGTTTCCTCGCTCGTCATAAACAAGATTTGCATTTTTGATGATGGTGAGTCGCCGCCCGTCTTTTGAATTGATTTCACATTGTTGGCGATAGATAGGCTCTGTACGTTCTGGATTGTAAAGCCCACACCTATTCATACATGGGACGCCATTTAGCACACTGCAGTGTTGTCCCAAAACCTCTTTCTCAGGGAATCCCGTAATTTCACAAAATTCCGCATTGACGCTCGTGATGTTCTGCTCCGCATCTACAGTGAAGATTGCAGTTGCCGCCGTATCAAGAATCTTGCGCTGGAAGGAAGTCAAGTCTTCCAGTTTGTCAAACTGCCGGGCTGTATGGATAGCGACTGCCGCGAGGTTTACCAGTGTCCGCGCCAGTTCTTTATCATCATCGGAGAAACTAAACTGCTCATCCGTATGCCCCAAAAGCAACAATGCCTGGAGCTTTCCTGCGAATTGGACAGGGAGTCCGATGCAGGCGCGTATCTTCGGATGCCAGTCTGGGTATCCTATGTAGCCATTCTCTTGCGTTACGTCCTCTGTAAAGATGACTTCGCCGGCAGCGATGCGTCCCAACACGCCTTGCCCCTGCACCTCAGTGCCGGGTGGGATTTTATCCATCGGATAGTTGGAAGAAAAGACTTCGCCGATAGCGCCAGTATCTGGGTCAACCAACACAATAGCTCCTATTTCTGCCTCGACTAATTCCCTTGCTCGGTCAACTATGGTCTGCAAAGTTTGATTCAGGTCAAGCATCGCCGCCACCTCAATGGCGATTTCGTTGATAGTCTTGAGATGTTCCTGCCGTGCAAGGAGTTCAATCTCCGCCCGCTTGCGCTTGGTGATGTCTTCTGTATGGACCAAAACAAGGTCGGGGGGCACAAAAGCGTACTTGACCGCAAGGTACCTCTCTTCGCCTGTAGACATAAACCGATATGGCATCTCCCGTTCAATAGAGGTCTTTTCAGTAAAGCATCGCGATAGTTCCTCCTGTATCTGAGGCATATCTTGGTACATTTCACTGGCTTTTTTCCCGACATAATTGGCAATCTTTCCATGCGTAATCGCCACGGCGGCGTCGTTGTATTCTGTCAATACAAAGTCATCATCAACTCTCCGCCATGTATAGGTGGGAGTCGGGATACCCTTGTATTGCGCTTTTGCTCTTTCCTCGCTCTCCTTCAACGCCTCCTCCGTCTGCTTGTGCTTGGTGATTTCGTTTTCCAATTCCTGGTTGGCAGTTTCGGTTATTTCCTTCGCTTCTTCTAATTCCCTTGTTCTTATCTTTAGAAGAGCATTATCGGTAATCGCTCTCCAGTATTCTCTGTTCTGGTTCTTTCCCTGCATCATCAAGAAAAAGAGAAAGAACGCGATAAGAAAAGCTATGGCATATCCTGGTTTGCCTCCCATGATGGAGCTTATAACCAATGACGGAGTTAGCATAAATATCAAATACCATCTCAATAGAGGCAAATTGGGAGAAAGAGATGTAACTGCTCCGGCGCTGGCGCCGGCCGTCATTAGTATAACGAGAAAAGTTGTCCACTCCGATGAACCGTATAATGCAATCGTCAGGCAAGAGAAGATGCTCCAACAGCTTGCTATTAGAATAACACCAATGAAGAAAAGCTTTCTGAATAACGCCATACGGAGAGGATAAAACTTTTTCAAAGAAAGAGCCAAGTACAAGCGCGCGGCGCCTATAATCAAAGTAGCCGCACCGACGGCAAGCATAACTGTTGGATAGTCCCTGGCATACGAGGAGGTGAAAATGGTAACCAGAACCAATCCGAAGTATATGAAAACGCCGGAGATCGACCGTTTTGAAAGTTCTACATCAGCTTGCCTGGATAGTTCATTATAATGTTCTGCATCAATGTCTTGTAGCCGAAGTCGCCAAGACTTCGGGAATAATGATTCTTGTTTCTTTTTCATCTTTTTAATTCCGAATTCCGAATTGGTTGGACGCTATTTCATCTATAAATAGTTGTTCTAAACGAGTCATTTCCTTAAGATAACGCGCAAAATCGGAAGATTTCAACTCTTCTACCACTCTTCGTTGTTTTCTAGCTTCTAAAAAATCCTGACGCTTTTTCTCTACCTGTTCATGCAACGCTTTGAGAGTAGTGGTGTCATCTCTGATTTTGGCGTCAAGTTCTTCTATATAGTTCGTGTAAAAGGTCATCTGGCTAGCAGAGATTCCGTGCGATTGTTCTACCGAGAAATCCTTCTGACAGTTTCCCCGCTCAGATTTTAGTTGATTAATATACCTTTGTTGATTTTCATATTTCCGTATCGCATCAGCCAACTCCAAACTTTTGATATCCTCTATTGATGTTCGATATTTCAGCAAAGTTTCCAATTTAAAGCGATATTTTTTCATGGTGAGTCCCGTAGCCGAAGTCTAACGGGGTCTACCCTAATAGTGTTTTAGCCGCCTCTAAAATTCTGGTTTCAATTTGCGCATCCAATATTTTTGTATCAGTTACTATCAGGCAGCCCCCTTCTGATATTTTTTCATCGCCCTCAATTTTTAATTTACCGGAGGATTTAATGAGGTCTATAAACTGGTGTTGGTATTCTTCTAATAGCGGCAGGATCGAAGGATTGACTAAGATCTTAATTTCCTCTTCATCTTGAACACCTTGGATTAAATTCTTAATTATGTTTGCGACAGCCTCCGGATGAATCTCTAATGAATTGAGGAGCAACTTTTCAGCTAACATCAGGGTCAATTTTATAATTTCTGCTTCCATATCTTTGAGG
The DNA here is from genome assembly GCA_012961655.1 of Candidatus Poribacteria bacterium. Lineage (GTDB taxonomy): Bacteria > Poribacteria > WGA-4E > DTYX01 > DTYX01 > DTYX01. The sequence continues at coordinate 3,246 of DTYX01000174.1, read as the reverse complement.
ATGCTTGATTTTAAGGCGGATACCTCTTCTATGGCATTTTCCAAAACTTTTCTAAGAGAATCGTTCTCTTCCTGAACTTTTATCTTGCCTGCTTTCTCTCCTTGGGCAAAACCTTCTTGATATCCTTTTTCAACCGCTTCATTTTTGAGACCTTCAGCTTGCTTTCTTGCTTCTTCTAAAATCGATGTTGCTTCCCGTTCAGCTTCGAGCAGTTGTCTTTTTGCATCCTTAACAAGGGCGTGAATATCAGGTTCAAGGGAATAAGCGCGCAACTGTTTAAGGGAGATACACTGTACTGCTTGTGGTTTTGTGTTCATTAGCTTCGCTCGACCTTGAACTGCCATCCCATCTTCGTTAAGATGTTCCACATTCGCCGGTTTTCGATTATCTATAATATTACTCAATGTAACCACCTTCTTCTTCCAGAACGATTTCTCCTTGGTCTACTAATGTCCTAACCACCTCTAAGATCTGCTGTTGCGCTTGTTCCACTTTCCATAGTCGCACGCGTCCTAGAGTTTCCATTTCGTATTCTACATCTTCTCTTCTGTTAGGCGGCAAGTTACTCAAAATTCGTTCTTTCAACTTTGGAAGACAACTCTTCATCGCATAAGCTAGATCTCAGTTTTCAATCCCTTGGCTTCTCAATAATAGCTGTAATCCTTCGTCATCAATTAAATTGAGTCCCTCAAATCGGAACATCTGTCTCTCAAGTTCATCCCTTAGGCGTGGGTCGATCTGATTCAAATCCTCTAAGATTTCATTTTTGATATTCGTATCCGCTCGCTTTAGCATCTCTGCTGCCTCAAGCGTGCCACTAAATTTGTAAGTTGAACTGACGCCTTGTAATTGTTCTTCCAAAGTTTTCTTAAGCGTTTTTACTATCTCCATATCTACTTTGCGAATCGAAGCAGCTCTGTTAATCACCGTTGCTCGAATCTCACTAGGTAATTCCTCTAACACTTTTGCCGCAACCTCTTTCTTAAGATGCAGTAATACGAGAGCAATAGTCTGCGGAAGTTGTTTGTTTAAAAAAGCTAATAAATAGTCAATATCTTTTTCTGTGATGAAATCAAAGTACCTGTCTTCAGCTATTCCGAGACGCTCCATCATATCTCTACTTTTAACTTCCCCAAGCGAAAGAGAGAGCAAGTCTTTGGCATAACTTGCACTGGTGCGCAGTTGGTTGCGAACGCTGCTACCCTCCTCACCGAACATCTGGATATGAGCTTCTTCTAATATCTGTTCTGTAACCTCTCCGCTAATAGTTTGCTCGGTAATCATTTCTTTGATGATTGCTTCAATCTCTGCTTCATTAAAATTTTGGAGAATGAAGCTAGAGCGTTCAGCCCCCAGAATGTTTAACAAGATAGCTGCCTTTTGTTTACCTGTCAAATTCGCTGACTCCATAAAATTACTCCTTAGCTTAGGACGATTCGTTAGATTATCTGTTCCCCTTTTAGCCGCGCCACAAACAAAACAAACCCGAATTTTGGCAAATTCGGCTACAAACAGCGCGGAAGCCTGTTTTGTCAGCCCTGCCGCGCTTAAGTCTCGTTCTCCAACCAGTATCTGATGAGATTCTCAATCACTTCTGGTTGCTTTTCAGCGACCTCGATAAGATCTTCTCGAATCTGTTTTCGCGCCTCTTCTGCCGCAAGCGCTTTTTGCTTTCTTTCTTCGGATTCAAGCGCTAGAAGTTTTTCCTCCTCCGCTTCGGCAGCAGAGAGAGCTGGTGTTTCCTTCTCTAATGGCAGTTCTCGCATTCTTGAGGTTCTCAGGAAAGTGTACATCAGCAGAAATAGACCGATGATTATTACAAGAACGATAACTATCGGATACCTCAAGATTTCAACAACTTTGTCCCAGATGGGCGGCTTCGGTAGAGTAATCGGTTTTGGCACGAAGAAAGATGTGCGCACAACTTCAACTTGATCATTTCTTGAAACATCATATCCGACGGCGCTTTTGACGAGGCGCTCAAGGTCTGGCAGTGGCGCTTGAATTTTGTCATTTACCATGACCGCCGCAGAAAGTCGGGTCAATTTTGGTTTAGTTATTCTACGTGATACGGTTTTACTCACCTTGTAACTTCTGGTAGTATCTTGTCTGGTATATTTTGCTGGCTGATTGCTGATAATCGTTTGCGCCGATGGCGTCACGTTGGAAGGCGTGCCAGGGATTCCTCCCACAGCTTGTGGTGGACTATTTGCCGTCCCCGTTTGTGGCAGACTATCTGCGGTCTCAGTTATCATAGTCTCCTCAGAAATTATGGTCTCTGGGTCATATTTTTCTTCAGTGGTTTCCTGAGTATCAAAATCCACCTCAACCGTAACTTTGGCTACCGCGATAACTTGTTCAGGGGTATTGGGGTCACTATAAGCTTTTTGAAGCATACTCACAACTCGCTCTTCGTATCGTTCCTCTAAAGTCCATTGATATTCCAACTGTTCATTGGTTAGTCCCCCCATTGCATCATACCTTTTCTTTTGGGAAAGGGTGCGCCCTGTGGAAGAATCAATTACCGCGACATTTTCCGGCTCCAAACCCTCTACCGCCCAGGCGACAAGGTGAATTATTCCATCAATCTGTTTTGCCTTCACACTCGCAGGTGAATGTAGTGAAAGAAGCACAGATGCTTTTGTTGGCTTTTGTCTCTCGGTAAAAAGAGTGGGTTTCGGGATTGAAAGATGAACTCTGGCTGCAATTATACCTTCTATTTCCATAATCGAGCGCGCCAGTTCATTTTGCAGCGCCCTTTGATAATTTATCTGCTGTTCAAACTCAGTCGCACCTAACTTCTGTTCATCAAATAGACCATACCCCTTCGATTTTTTGCGTGGCAGTCCCTGGCTAGCTAAAAGCAGACGGGATTTATGGACATTTTTAGCCGGGACTAAGATGCTCTTGCCATCCTCTCCCTGTTTGCTGGGGATTGAAGCGCTGCTCAATTTATTCTCAATCGTAACGACATCATCAGGCTCAAGATTGCGAAATAAGACTTGGTAATCAGGGCGATAGTAGAGCATTACAATGACGAGAATAATTGGCACTGATATAGACACGCCAGAAAAGATGACCTTTTGCATCAATGAGAGGCGGCCCCATAAGCCATTTATATCTGTTTTCAGTTCTGAAAAAGAGCTTAGCATTATTCCAGTTTACAAATCCTTGACGTTATGATTAATCATCACGCTAAATCGAAAAAAGCGGACTAAAGCCCGCTGTCGGTCTGCGACAGGGCGT
>DTYX01000173.1 GCA_012961655.1 Candidatus Poribacteria bacterium | reverse complement strand
TGATAATATGTATTCACGCATCACGTTTCACGCTTCACGAATATATTCCTAAACCTACACACCTGTTTTTCGTCTAACCGAGTCGATTTTTCAAGCCCGATAAAGGAGGCTGATAGTTGTGTCCCAATTGCCGAAGAAGACAGTAACCTTAGAAGAGGTGATACTCGAAGCGCATATAATTACCGAGGAACAGTATGAACAATTGAGAGATGAGATAGTTACGAGCGGCGGCGCCGTTGAGAAAATCTTAATTGATAAAAAATTGGCGACGCCAAGGGAAATTGAATTAGCGAAAGAAAGCATTGAGTTGGGAATTCCTTGCATTAGTTTGGCCAATTGGCAGAAAGACGAAGCCGCCACTGCCAAGATGACCTCCAGTTTTGCTTTTAAGAATCGAATTGTCCCTGTGAGTTTGGCAGATGATGTTCTGACAGTAGCGATGTGTGACCCACTAGATATTATGCTGATAGATGAAATACGACTGGTAACTGAATGTGAGGTCAGACCTCTGCTAGCTGATAGGGATGATATCGAGGACGCTATCAGAAGGTACTACGGCAAAAGCGCGACAGACATTATCAGTGGAGAACTACGAGGTACCGCTGGAGTTACGGTATCTGAGGGCATTGAAACAATTCGCGACTATGGACTCGAGGCGGAAACGATGGCTCATGACCCAACGGTTCGGGAAGCCGTCGACCAGTTGATTATCGACGCGGTGCGACAGAATGCGACGGATATCCACATTGAGCCTTTTGTCAGGGAAGTAAAGATTCGCTACCGCATCGATGGCGTCTTGGAGGAACAACCTCAGCCGCCGAGACATTTGCAATGGGCGCTCACCTCTCGGGTTAAAATTATGGCGGATTTAGATATTGCCCAGAAACGATTTCCACAGGACGGCAAAATTTCGCGAACGATTGAAAGTCTTGGCAACCGAGAGATTGATATCCGTGTCTCTACTGTTCCGACTCAGTGGGGTGAGAGTGTTGTTTTACGAATTTTGGATAAAAAGGCGATTTCTTACGGCTTAGAACACTTGGGCATGATGGATGATAACCTTAAGCAGTTCCACAAAATGATAGAGAAACCACACGGCATTATTCTCTCGACAGGCCCTACTGGTAGCGGTAAAACTACGACTCTTTACGCTTGCTTGAAAGAGAAAAATACCCCCGATGTGAAAATTATTACCATCGAAGAACCGGTTGAATATGACTTGCCCGGCATCAATCAAATTGATGTGAATGTCGATTTGGGCTTGACCTTTGCCGTCGGTCTGAGGTACATTCTGCGTCAGGACCCCGATATCGTCATGGTCGGCGAAATCCGCGACTATGAAGCCGCTGAAATGGCTATCCATACCGCCCTAACGGGACACTTAGTTTTTAGCACGCTTCACACAAATGACGCCGCTAGCGCTATCACTCGTTTGATTGATATGGGCGTTGAGCCTTTTCTGGTCGCATCAACGATAGAGGGGATTGTCGCCCAACGTCTGGTGCGACGTGTGTGCCAATATTGTTCTGAACTATATCATCCGGACGAAGAGACATTATTGGATTTGGGACTTAGTCAAGAAGAAATTGAAAACCTCCCTGATGACTTAATGATACGCCGCCACGTCGGTTGCAAAGAGTGCCGAAACACGGGATATTCAGGACGAACGGGGATATTTGAGATTATCCCGATGAATGAAAATATCAGGGAGATGTGCATCAAGGGCATTACTTCAAATCAAATCAAGCGCGAAGCGATTAGAACTACGGGCATGAAAACTTTGCGTGAAGACGGTTGGCGTAAAGTCAAAGCAGGGATTACTACGATTGAAGAGGTACTACGATTGACGACGGAATCGGATTATGAATTTGAACAAGTAGAGAATTGAAGAAAAGATAACTGTTTGAGCGTAATGAACTTTAAAAAAACAGTTTACAAATGGAATAATGGACGGAAGGGATGTAAAAATCCCCGTATTCTCAAAACTCTTTTTGAGAAGTGCTATGTTAAGTAAGTTAGAAAAAAGGTATTCCATTTTTTGCGATTTGAGAGATTGTA
>DTYX01000172.1 GCA_012961655.1 Candidatus Poribacteria bacterium | reverse complement strand
CTTGGCTATCTCTTTTTGCCCATCAATGAGAATCCTTCCCATCTCCCTCTGGCCTTCCTCTATTCTGGAAAGCCCTTCCATCATCGTCCTTCCCATCTCCCTCTGACCTTCCTCTATTCTGGAAAGCCCTTCCATCATCGTCCTTCCCATCTCTCTCTGGCCTTCCTCTATCCTCGAAAGCCCTTCCATCATCGCCCTCTGAATTTTCCCATTAGACCTCCATATATAAGCCAAAATTAATCCAAGAATGGCCAAAGCTATTCCCATAATCTCCATTCTTTTCACCTACATCTATATACTCATACAAGATTAATAGATAATTTCCTCCCGCCTGCCATGCTACGCATGGTGTAGGCTGGTCGGTAGCATTGTGAGTAAAGCGAATCAATGACAACTGAACTCCTCATTCCCATCTATCGGCAACAGGTACAATTTGCATCTTCAAGGAGAATTGGTATTACCTAATCTGAAGTGAAAATGACCTAGCGATTGATATCCTTCGCACAACGGAAACCGACGACGTTAAGTGAGCTAGTTGGCACATCACTCACGCGTTCGGCGCAACGGATAGTGTGCGAAGCGCGGTACCATGCGCCGCCGCGCAATACACGTTCGGTTCCTGTATCTGGTCCTGCAGGATTACGCTGAGGACTATAACTATAATAATTTGCATCGTACCAATCAGCGCACCATTCCCAAACATTTCCCGCCATATCGTATAAACCATAGGCGTTTGGAAGGTAACTGCCCACTGGTGCGGGATATATGTAGCCATCATCAACACTTTTGTCGCTCCAATCGAAATTCGTGTTACGGTCAGCGAAATTTGCTTTATGGTTATCTGGCTCCTCATCGCCCCAGGGATACTTCATATTAACCAACCCACCGCGGGCGGCTTTCTCCCACTCCGCCTCGGTTGGCAAACGCTTACCCGCCCATTTCGCATAAGCGGAAGCATCATCCCAACTGACACATACAACTGGCTGATTCGGTTGATTAAAATTAGGGTCATCCCACGGTTTGAAGTTGCTTTTCAACTCCCCATAAATATTAGTATAACCCAATCCCTCAGGTTCAGAGCCTGTCCTGAGCCTGTCGAAGGAATGCCCTGTTGCTTCCACAAATTCTTTGTATTGTTCATTGGTTACCTCATGCTCATCAATGTAAAAGGCATCTAAATAAACCGTGTGGATAGGTAATTCATCAACATCCCCTTTATCGCTGCCCATTTGGAAAATCCCAGCGGGTATTAAAATCATACCAACCGGAGTTTGTCCCTCATCTTCACCACAACCGCTAATTATCACCAACATCACCAAAGAACATAGTAGAATAATAATTTTAGATGTGAATTCCATTTGTGTTCATTTCGTAAAGCGCTTTGCTTCGATTAGATATTTTACGCCGTAGTAAACTACTGAGCAAAAGGCGAAGAGTTTATTTCATAAACCGCCTCATATTTTTCAGACCCGTTCTCAAAGGTGAGAGAACGGGTCCAGGGGATGAAACATTTTAATATTCGTTCTTTAAATTTCCCCATGTTGTTGTCAATTTCCTTTGAGGATAAACAGCAAGCATCGGCTGAATCCATTCTGAAGCTTCTTTAACCTGAGCATCTGTCAGGCCGGCTTCAAAAATAGCAACCTCGTCGATGAGTCCGTTGTAGAAATGGGTACTGCCTCCGCGATGTCCAATTTCCAGGTCAAGTCCGGGCGCGCACAGCTTTTGTCCCTTATTCTGCTCGAATTTCTTTTCCCCATCGACATAGATGCGGACTGTTCCATCATAAGACGCTACGATGTGCTGCCATTTGCCAGGTTCCGTTGTATTATTTCCTGAGTTCTGGGTTGTATGGTTTCCAACAGCGCCAAGGCAGATGGTAAAGTAGATGTAACGACCGCCCCTGTTGACAAACAGCCCATAATTTTCCCAAGGGCCTCCTTGCTTTCCGTTAGCAAGGATTCCCAGCCATCCGTCACCAGGCGCATCATTCCAATTTATCCATACCGAAATGGATACCTCTGTCTCAATCTCCAGGCTTTTGGAAGTTTTCACTAATATGAAATTATCCACACCATGAAATTCAACGGCGCCACCATATTTTCCATTATTGACCCATTTAACGCCTCCACCAGATTTGCCCTGGAATTCGCCGTTGTTGCCGTTTGGCGAGAGGTCTGTGACAGTGCCACCCTTTCCTTCCTCGAATGAAAAGTAGAGGGCTAGTTTATCCAGGGGGAGGTCTGCCTGTGAAATTGAAGGTAAATTCCAAAATATTATAAGCATTGAAGCGATTGTAATCAAGCACCTCATTTTTGACACCTGGTTCTTTTGTTCTAAGCGTCTCTATGGATTTGTGGACAAAAGAATCAGTTTTCCTCCTTTCTTTGTTTTCTACCACGTGGTATAACACGCAATATATTCATACTTACCGTTAAAGATTGATTGGGCGTAGGCGCCGTCTTGAGTCTGTCGAAGTTATTTAACAGCATCCACTCTCATGAAAACTACGGAATGTTCAGGGACAGTGCATATGCTGTTCTGCTACCATGACGGGCAACTCAGCGACAGCGTCCTCCTTTCGCTCAAGCAATGGTTTGCCATCAGGGTCAGGATGGGACAGAACTGTTCCAGCGGCGCTATGAGCCTCAAAGTTTCGGAAATTCACGCGGCATGGAATCGACCGAGCCCATGAACCATTAGCGATGACGAGGTAGATTGTCTTTCCATTCTCGCTTATCGTGGCCAAAGTCGGAGTGATAGGCCCAGACGGCGCCTCCGATGTGATGTAGGCATCATCTGCCTCGCCAGGGCTGTAATAAGGCGCGGTACCGTCCATGTCGAGCGCCCACTCGCCTACATGCCTGTTGAAATAGTAATAGAGCCAATATATCATGAATCGCTTCTTGGGCGCATCCGGCGAGAGGAGGGAATTAAAGTGCGCTACCGCTTTCAAGCGTGCAGAGGTTAAGATAACTGATATTACTACAGAGGAACTATATTCAATTTACCATACTTCCGCCCTCACGTCAACAAAAATCTTTTCCCGCATTTAAAGAGTTCCGAGAGATTCCCTAATCTACATCCGATTTTTCGTCTTCTGAATGATATGCTCCTGCATATCGGGAGCGAGATTGACAAAGTACGCGCTATATCCTGCGACTCGGACGGAGATGTTTTGATATTTCTCCGGTTCCTTCTGAGCCGCTCGCAATATTTTCTCATCGACGATATTGCATTCGACGTGTCCGCCGCCGATGCTGAGATAAGTAGTCAAGAGCGATTCAAGTTTGCCCACGCCATCGCCGTTGTCGCTGGAGAGGCTGGAGGGATGCAGGTCAAAGATGAGCGAAGTTCCAGCCGCAGCGAGAGTTTGGTCGATTTTGCTGGCAGATTTCAGCAGAGCTGTAATGCCGTTTT
>DTYX01000171.1 GCA_012961655.1 Candidatus Poribacteria bacterium | reverse complement strand
ATGAAAAATTTTCGTTGACTTGAGAGGGAAAATATGTTAATATTTTGACACATATTCAATTTTTACCATTGGTAATAACCCCATGGCGATTGTTAACTAGCGTTTTATCGCCCCATTATTGAAAGAGTGAATTCGACGGACGCCTCAACTTCGTAAACCACGTTGAGGAAAAGTCCCCGTTTATAATGGTGTTAGGAGATGAATTGCAATGGATGCAGTTCAACAGAAAAGAAAACAATTTGATTACTTGCATGGTGACAAAGGCGGGCTAAACAAACTTTGCCAGTTATTGGAGGATTATACTTTTAGCTATAATGGAATTGCCCAATACTTTGGCTTTTCTAGCGGTGGCACTTACATCGCTCACCTTATCCAGCGTCTGGGTTTGGATAGCAAGAGAGGTTATTTAACTCTGCAGGATAGACGGGATAATTTTAATCAAATCTATCGGACACAAGGTGGAGTGACGAAGCTAGTTGAGATGCTCAAAGAACAGGCGTCTGACCAACAGATTGCACAGCAATTCGGGATTGATGAGAAGCGGGTTGGGCAAGCGCTGCGTCGACTGGGACTTCATCGACGAAATTTCAGGATAAAACAGCAACTTTCTCCCCAAGAATACTTTGACCAAAAATATAAAAAGCAAGGCGGCATAGCTCAGCTAATTCAAATGGCTAAAAACCCGCAAATTAGCCTTGCGGACATCGCTGAACATTTTGGTTACGCTGGGAGCAGTGGTGTATTGCGGGCTCTTAGGAGAATGGGTTTGAAATATGTTCATAAAGATTTAATTAATCTTACCTCACGGCATCTTAACTTTGACAAGAAATATCGAAGTAAGGGTGGTCTGAGAAGGCTTAAGACGATGCTTTCTAATGGCTCATCCACCAAAGATATCGCTCAACATTTCGGGCTCAGTTGTAGCGGTATGAGACATGCTATTCAACGACTCTTTCCGAATAGATAACTCTAAAAGCGATTTCCGGCTAACCTCGACTTTCAAACCTCCTTCTGTTTCCACTTGCCGCGCAAAAACCAGCATGCCATCATCGTGGCTTGAACAACATTGGATGCGGCAATGCCGATCCAGATACCTATAATTCCAAGCCAATTAGCCATGACTATGACTGTAGGAATAGCAAAACCCAATAATGAGATACCGGTGAAAACCATAGGTGGAAGGGTATCCCCTGCGCCGCTGAAGCCTCTGCCGAGAATAATGGACAATCCGATAAATCCATAAGTTATCGCCTGAATCCTCACGTACACTACACCAATGTTTATAACTTCAGGATTTTGGCTGAAAGCTCTCATGATGAGATTTGCAAAGACAATGTATATTATCCCGATAAACGCCATAATCCCCGCGCCAAATGCGACTCCCACCCAAACTGATCTTTCCGCTCGTTTAGGTTTGTCCGCGCCGAGATTCTGTCCCACTAATGGCGCTACGGCATTCGCTACTCCAAAGCCGGGCATCATCACTATCATCCGCAGCCGCATGCCAATGGTGTAAGCCGCGACGGCGGGCATCTCGGCTGTAGCGGCAGGCATTTCAGAAAGTTGCAGTTTATCGTAGAAAGCGACAATGCGCATCAAGATTAATCCCGATATATTTCGCAAAATCGCCTGTATAGAGCCAAATGTGCCAATTCTAATTATTCTTTTCATTATATCAAAGTCAAATTTAGTATCGCTTAATTTGAGCCGCAGAACGAAACGTCCGCTGAAAAACCCCCACAAAAAAACAGCCAGTCCAAGACCTCTGGCGATAATCGTCGCCAGAGCAGAGCCTGCGACGCCCAGCTTGGGAAATATCCATAGCCCGAAGATGAGCAATGGGTCGAGGATGATATTTAATGCCGTCGAAAATGCGAATATTATCATAGGTGTTATCGCATTCCCCGCTCCGCGCAAGGCGGAACTCAAAGTATACGACAAAAACATGGTGAAAGAACCGAGAAGCATGATGCGAAAATAGGATGTACCTAGCGGTATCACGTTTCCCTTCGCCCCCAGCAATCGAATTACCGGTTCAGCCAGAGGATAACCTGCCACTGCCAGTCCAACAGAACAGAATATTCCCAGAATCAGGGATTGCATGGCCACATGTTCCGCTGCATCATGTTTT
>DTYX01000170.1 GCA_012961655.1 Candidatus Poribacteria bacterium | reverse complement strand
GAGTTTCCAAACTCGACAATTTTCGTCGAGATGTGAATCTCGACCTACCAAGCTAAAGATATAAGGAGAAAGATATGAGCAAGTTAGCAATTAACAAAGGCACACCTTTAAGAACAAAACCGTGGCCATCGTGGCCAATCCACGGCGAAAGGGAGATTGAACTTCTCACCGAAGTGGTGAAAAGCGGACAATGGAGTTTTGGCCCAAAAGAAGAGGAGTTCGCCGCCAAATTCGCCGAATACCAAGGAGCTAAGCATGGGATTTGCGTGAGCGGCGGCGCTCGCGCTCTGGAAGTCGCCTTAAAGATAAAAGAACACATCGATGAACTGTGACGCGTCGGCAAGGGAGAATATCTCCTCAAAATCAACCACTACTATACCCATTGGCGCAATGAATATAGAGGGAGATGGCTTCAGATGAGGCTACATCCTTTGATAAATTAAGCGGATGATGGTCAAGGATTATTGGGCAATCACGTTCGTCAGCATCAATTGGGCAGAATCTACATAGCGGAGACAACATTCCGAATCGGAGAAAGCGGGCGAAAACCTGATGTTGCCTTCGTATCAAAAGAACGCATTCCTGAAAACGAACGCCAGGCTAGTCCGCTCCCTCCGGACCTGGCGATAGAAGTCGTTTCACCAGGCGATACGGTATATGACGTTCTGGAAAAGGTGTCAGAATACCTACTGGAACAGGAGTCGAGGAATGAGTATTCGACTGCGAAGTGAAACTTCGGGAGACGAAGAAGCAATAGATATTGTCAATTGCAGGGCGTTCGGGGAGATGGACGAAGCCAACCTGGTGCGGCTCCTGAGAACATACTATCCCGCTTTCGACCGCCGATATTCCATAACCGCCTGGGACGATGAACAGTTGGTTGGGCATGCGTTGTTTACCCCTGCCCAAATTAGGCTTATGGGAAAAACGGTCAAAGCCCTTGCGGTGGGGCCGGTAGCCGTGCTGCCAGAAAGCCAGCGAACGGGGATTGGAGGAGAGTTGCTCAGAAGAGGACATGAACTGGGCAAACGCGATGGCTTTCGTCTAACCTTTCTTCTGGGACATCCTGAGTATTATCCTCGGCATGGATACAAAGCCTGTTTCGGATTTGCCAGAGTTACCATTGATACAGAAAACTTGCCCCCAGCCACACAAAAGTTTCATAGGTCGCCGGTACAGCTCGCCGATGTCCCGTGGTTAGTGGAACGGTACGCTGCTGAATGGGCGGAGGTGGATTTCGGTTGGTTGTGGGGAATGAATCTGAACGAGTGGACAATTCCGTGTGTCAGTGCAATGCTCTGGTGGACGGAGGATGGGCGGCGGGCAGCTTATACGCTTGCCAAATCTGGTGGCTGGCCTCAGGAGAGCAAATGGAAGATGATGCTCGCAGAAGACCCAATGTTGGCGCGAGAGGTAATTTCGACCATCAAACCGAAAACTCTGGAACATCACCCCTCAGGTTGGTTAGCGAAGAATGTTCTTGACCCAAAGTGGGGGACGGCTGAAGTCAATGCGAGTCGTGCGGCAATGGCCTGTGAATTGGAGGAAGGAATACTCCAACCGTATTTGCAAGCCCTAGAGTCCAATGAGCATCTCCCCGGCTTTTGCAATTGGCCATTGCCGTTCATGCTATGTTGACTATCAGTAGATTGAATACTTAGCCCATCCTCTTTGCATGCAACGAAGCGAACATAACTGCAAAACTCGTGTGTGTGAAGGAATGGAACGGAATGCTCTTCAAAGGTTCCGACTTTGAAAAGTAAATAGTCGGAATTCCGCTGCGCGGAAGATGAAGTCTGGGATACTGTTTATATATGTCGGCGTCATTCTTCTATTGTCGGTGTCGCCTACATGTTAGACCAAACAAAGGTACCAGCGGGAGACAGGGCGCCGGGTTATGACCCTGGCCGTGACTACGACGTTCGGATGGATGCCGAGGATGCTTCCGCTGCAGAAGCGATGATAGCAGCCCTTCCATCAAATCAATTGGGTCACTTCACTATTTTCCGTCCTCTAATCCAAGAGTATTTCGAGGCATTGCCTGGGATGGAAAGGAGTGAGGGTGACCTCTATTTCACTGTATCGCTTGAGCGTTTCCGCCCAGTGGCAGGCGAGGAGGTTATCGAGTTGACGGCGGCTGATGCCGGTCTGTTTGAAGGCTGCGAGAGACAACGTCGCTGGGAGGATATGGGGGAGGAACACAGGGTATTCGGGATTGTGCGTGATGGGAAAGTAGCCACTTCCACCGGCGTCGCTCCCATAACCCCCGCCATAGCAACGAAGCGTCGGGTGATAGCTATCTCTGGCTTATATACTGAGACGCGGTATCGTCGCATGGGGCTGGGCAAGCGACTGGTATCTTATGTCACGGAGTTGATTCTCCAAGATGGCCATGCGCCTCTTTACTGGACGGAACCGGACAAGGTCGCATCGCAATCCCTGGCGCAGGGGTTGGGGTATTGGCAGATTGCGCAGAATATGACATACCTCTGGAGAAAGGTTTGAGTGGAGGGTAATCGATGATTTAGAGGTGATAGTATGTGTATGTTAACGATTAACGATGTATGTAATTTTCAAGAATAAACTTATCATTTGGGTTCGTAGTGAGGCAATTCATTGCCGTTGTGTTCCGG
>DTYX01000169.1 GCA_012961655.1 Candidatus Poribacteria bacterium | reverse complement strand
TTATCTCCATCCAACATACCTATGTCCCCATTCTCCTTGCACCATGATATCAAAAGCGAACGCCATTCCTTCGCTTCGCCCGAGGGCAAGCTTGTAACTTCTGATTTCATTTTACCTTCAAAAGCAAGATTGCAAAGTTCATCTGGGTCCGTTTTAAGGTCATATAGCTCCTCAAATCCGTTGGCTTCAGAGTAGATGTATTTCCATCTTCCGTCGCAGAGCATATAACTTTGCCATGGCGAATGCCCGCATTGAGAAACGTAGAACTCTCTACCCGCTCTGCCATTAGTGAGAACCTCAGATAAGTCAATGCCATCAACATTTTGATTTAACGGTGTCTCTGTTAAGCCTGATAGCGTCGGAAGCACATCCTGCAGCCCGACAAGCTCAGAGCGAATCTGTCCTGGTGGAATTAGTCCGGGGGCGCTTATGATAAAGGGAACTTTGACCGAGCCATTGAGAAAATTGCCTTTGTAAAAACAGCCAAAATCTCCCAGCAAATCGCCGTGGTCGCCTGTATATATGATAATTGTATTTTCCCGAAGTCCCTCTTCTTCAAGAAAGTCGAGGATTTTTCCAATCATTTTATCCTGGAAAGTTATCATGCCAAAATAGTAGGCTCGCGCTAATTGCACTCCTTGAGGCGGAAACAGTTCCCAAGCTTTATTCGCTCTCATAAGTCTGAGAATAGGGGATTTCTCTTCAAGCATTTCTACGTTGCCCAACGGCTGTGGAATTTTCCGCGCATCATATAGGCGATGATAAGGTTCCGGCGGGTCATAGGGGGAGTGCGGCTTTGGAAAAGATGTCCACATAAAAAAAGGCGATTTGCCCTCATCTTCGAGATGTTTTTTGATATAGTGGATGCTTCGCATGGCGACCCAGGAATCCACATAGTGTTCTTCTGGCAGTGGAGACGGCGCGGGATGAACATCATTATTGCCGACGCCATGGGCTCTTTCGTATCCGCCCCATCCAACATCGTACAGGTAATCGTGGTAATCTTCCAATTCCTTCTGTAAACCGTGTGGGTCAAATTGCTTCAAAATCCGACCCTCTTCCGTTATCTCCGCCTGTTGAAAGCCATGCAGCAGCCTCGGTTTTCCCGGAGGAGAGTAAGGAACGTAGTGAAGCTTGCCTATTGCATAAGTACAAAAACCTGCGTCGGCAAAATGCTGTGCAATAAGAGGCTGTCCATCCTTGATTCTACCGCTGTTAGTTTTAAAACCGGTACATTTGTGAGGATAGTTACCCGTTGTAATTGACGCTCGCGCCGGAACACAGATGGGATTGGGCGTAAACGAATTTGAAAAAGTTATTCCAGATTTTGCCAGTCTGTCCAGATTAGGAGTTTGGACAAATTCGTTGCCATTGCAAGCTAATGCGTCATGACGTATATGGTCTGCGGTGATAAGAATAATGTTTGGTTTAGTCATTTTTTTCCTTTCCTTTGATATTTAGAGATTATTATACCATGATTTATTAGAAAAAAAAACAAAATTACTTGCTTTCCAGAAATTCCCCATGATAGAATCTCCGTAGCTGAAGTCGCAAGACTTCAGGAATTCAACGAGATGACAAGAAGCCCGGTCTGAATCTATGATTCAGGAGGGGAGAATGTCACGTATGATAATTGTTTCCGTTAAGGATTGAAAATCATGGCATGCATCATTTACAAAAGGTAAGGTGTAAACAATGGCACAAACAACAGCAATCGCTCCGGTTGAATCGGCTCAGAGGCGGCGGACTGCACGGTCGCGAAAGTCAACGGAGATTCTTGACCTGTTTCCGAGGCAGGGGCAGTGGACGGAAGCGGACTATCTGGCTCTGCCGGAAACGAACCGGATTATCGAACTGTCCGAGGGAAGGGTGGTGATGCCCGACATGCCGACCGAATCGGTGAAGAGTACTGGGGCGTTCCAGACATCGTTGTGGAAGTAATTTCTCCCCGCACACCCAAATCAAGCGGTACAGAGCATACCGACCGCGGGGAAAAATTTGTAGAGTACGCCAAAGCCGGAGTCCAAGAGTACTGGTTGATTCATCCGACTGATTGTACCATCGAAATATATGTGCTGCGGGACGGCGTATACCATCTGCTGGACCGGTGGAGCGAGGGGAAAGTCGCTCGGTCTAAGGTGTTGGATGGGCTCGAAGTGCCAGTAGAGACAGTGGTTCAGGGGAATTCCTGTCAAGAACCTTTTTCTTGAAATCAATCGTTAAGTATGATACAATTTGGTGAAGCGGAAATAGGCAAAGCAGAGGAATGGATACAGTGGGAGATTAAACTCGACCCCAGAACAGGAACGCTCGATTTGGAAGGACTCAGAAGAAGGGAGTTCATTAAATTTATAACGGGATTAGGGAGGATAGATTGAGCGCTTACCTTCCTTAGCATCAACCTGAAAAACTGGACTGACCCGAAAACTCAGTGTCGCCTCAGTCTGTCGCCACTGAGGGGCGACGCTACGGGCGACGCTACGGGCGACGCTACGGGCGACGCTACGG
>DTYX01000168.1 GCA_012961655.1 Candidatus Poribacteria bacterium | reverse complement strand
GCTTACCGAGAACGTCATGCGAGAGGAGTTGACGCCGATTGAAGAAATTGACGCTAATGCAAACTTTGTTGATATGTTAATGTGCGAAGATGAAGAATACTTTCTGAGTAAATTTTGGTCCCAACCTGTTGTCTTGAAAAATCTCTTTCGCCATTTTCAAAAACTCCTCCTTCAATTGTTTTCTGGCTCTCTGTAATCTACTCTGAACGGTGGAAACAGGAAGGTTCAGAAAATCGCCTATCTCTTTGTATGAAAAGTCATCAAGGTAAAACAGAGTGATTACAGCCCGGTTTTTGGGAGGCAATGCCGAAAGCGCGGTAAATACACTTTCTTGAAATTCTTCGTTGATGCAGATGTCTTCTGGGGTTACACTCGTCGTAAGAGATAAATCTATATCATCTTCGTTATTTGTAGAGCCTGCGCTGAGCTTGTCGAAGCGTCGAATTTCTGAACTCGACAAATTAATGTCGAGATATGAATCTCGACCTACTGATTTCCGCAACCACATTTTGCAAAGATTAAGGGTGATAACGCGCAGCCAACTGCCAAATTTCGCTTTATCTTTAAGGGTGTAAAGACTGTCGTATGCTTTAATAAATGCTTCCTGCGCTATATCCTCCGCATCCTGAAAACTCCCAATAACGTGGCAGGCGAGTCCGTAGACCAAACTGCGATATCTATTGACTAAAATTCCATACGCGCTCATATCACCTTCTAACACTTTCTCCACCAACTGAGCGTCCGTCAATTTTTCGCGCATTAGCTTTGCCTCCTCATTTGAAGCAGAAGATTTTTGCGCCATCAGGCGACCACGTTAACTTCTGTCATCATGATATCTCTTCCTCCATTTGGAAAGACGCAAATTGCAAGGAAGGTTTAGGTTTTATTGTTGAAAAAATGGCGGGATGAGAGCCTGTGCAGGAATAGATAACCGATACGAATGCGGGAAGAAGTGGAATATGAAGGAATGGAGAGACACCTTATCCATTTAGCTCATTATCTTTTCCGGTTCGTGTTCTTACTCTTCGTGAACCTTACTTTGGCATAGATTTTCAGCCACAATCGCAATGCAAGCACGCCGGCAACCGCGCCAATACTATCGAAGAGCCAATCGAATATGTTTGAGGAACGTCCAGGGACAAATGCCTGATGAATTTCATCTGTCAAGCCAAAGATGATGGTCGCTAAAACTGTGAAAAACACAGCATCGCCTGACAATATCCTCCGTGAAGAGTTCATGAAGGCGCGTAGAAACAAAAAGCTCAGGATGCCATATTCGATGAGGTGATACAGTTTATCAATCTCAAACCAACCGGGTTGTGGCACCAGCGGCTTGGACAAAGAAGATAGAGTTACAATTAATAGCAGATATAAACAGACAGGCAGCCAGTATTTTGCAAAATGAATGATTTTAGGTCTCCTCCAATCAGATAGCTAGATGTAATCAAAACTGTGTCTCAAAATCGGTGTCCGCTGGCTGTTTCAGCGATTGCCGCAGTGTTTCAAGGGCGGTTCTGGCAACTTTTTCATCCTTAGCGCGCAGCGCGACGCCGACGAATTGTCCATCTATGATAGCGCCGACCCATTTATCCTTTTTGTCGTTGACAATCCACATCGCATCGTCGGCGGGAATTTCTAAACTCGATTCAGTCAGTTTGGCGAAAAAAGCGCGTGATGCTTTCGCCGCATATTCAGGTTTTGGGTAGCGCAGTAGAACAAGCCTATAATCGCTTGCTTCGCTGTGATAATCAGCCGCGGCGACTTCGACGTTCTCCTTGAGATTAAACACATCCTCTGCGATAAACATAACCGCATTATCGAAGGCATATTTGCCGCGCGCATAACGGGCGGAATTCTCGATGTAATCTTTGCGCGGCAGGTAGCGCAATAGGTCGGGCGGCTCGCCTCTCTCTTTGATATTTGCCATCACCGCTTTGGCGAACTGAATCAACAGGTCATCTTCCACTTCGTCTTTCTCTGTCTGCACGACGACTGTGTAGTGGTCTTTCCAGCCGACGAGTATGTAACCGGGCGTAATTTTCGCTCGATGGTCGAGTTGCACGAATCTATCATTTGGCGAATGGTATATGCTATAGTAGCCAAATGCGGAAGCGCTGTCGCCCATATCGAAGATGACAACCTCCAGTGCGGTATCGTCTTTTTGATACCAGGCTGTGCCGAGGACGCGAAAGCGGTAGCTGAGCGGGAGTTCTCCAGCGCCGTCCATGTAGTCGTAGATTCTCCGCCCACTGAAAAAGAGCGGCTCCTCTTTCCGCTGCCAGTCCCGCATAATGGGAGAGTGTCGCGCGAATTCTGCGATTTGCTCGGACGTGGGGAAAAGTGAGTGCAGAGTCATTTCAGAAGGCGATTCGCCGACGTTTCTCCCGGCACAGCTGATAGCCAGGCAAGAAATCGCCATTGTTATTATCAAACGCAAAGAGAGATTTGGAAACTTCATAATCTGTCTACACCCGTTGAATCTACATTCTGACATTGTTTGATGAAACATTTTTCGTGAAACGTGATGCGTGAAACTCCACGAAGG
>DTYX01000167.1 GCA_012961655.1 Candidatus Poribacteria bacterium | reverse complement strand
CTGAAAGATATTTCCAGAGGCAAAAGATAGCTGACGCCGATGACAGAGGGAAATATCCAGAGAATGGCGGCCGGCCACCATCGGATGACCACCCACGGTCGTTCAGTAAAGGGCTCGTACAGGTTAAACCTGGTCGGGATCTCGGGCACTGCGGGAAAAAATCGGTGCAAACCGTTTACAGTGTGTAGTACGACCGGTATGGCAATTCCTATCCACACGAGTCGATTTTTGAAGAAATTCGGGAGCAGAGCGTTTGATTTTGGCTTCTGTATCATCTCCACTGGGACTTTAACGAGCGGATACGTAAATTTCTCCCGCTCCGTCCATTGTCTGCGCAAGACTGAGCAGAGACAGAGTGTAGCGAGATAACACAAGATAGCAAATGCGCTCCAGAACAGAATCGGTTTTATCCACGCCTCCCAAGGCACGGGAGCGTTGGCGAACATCGACCCTTCATAAAAATCCGTAGCCGCCTTCTTGCTCGATACAATTGCCCAATCTGGCAGATGCGGTCGAAGCAGGGTATCCCATTCGTTCTCAGGCGTGGCAAAGTAAAGCGGTGAAGCCAAAAGCGGTGCGAGAAAAGCTATCAATCCCCAAGACGGAATGCCGCTGGCTATCACCGTCATTATCCAAACTGTCGCTAACTCTTTCGCGGAAAGTTCCTTCCCGGGCTTTACTTTTTTTATGATGACGTTCACAATGAGACAAAGTAACGTCAAAATAAAGACTGAAGTCACCGGAAAATGGTTTCCCGAAAGGGAGGAACCGCGGATGTAATAGTTGTTGTAGGGAGCGACAGCGCTCTGGATAATTACCCATGCTATACCGATAAAAATTGCTCTGAAGGTCACTTTAATATAGATAATACTTCGACAATTGTAGGTCGATTTTCCAAAATCGACATTTTGATGTCGAAATCTGAATTTCGACCTACAAAGGTAAAAATTTCGATTACTGATATTGGTCTTTTATAAAACCCCTACCGGAATTCGGAATTCGGATACAATGCAATACCTTCGGACGCCTTCCACCTCCCACGCGGTGCGATAAGCGTCGCAGGACTGAAAGATTGGCTTACAGAACATCCCTCCGCTTAATAGTTCAAAATTTTCTTTGGTGAAATAAATCACCTATCTTGTTTTATCTTCCCCCATGTCACTGCCATTTTGTTGGCTGGTTTGACAGCTCTGATGTTTTTTCCGGTGACCGCTATCTCGTTAAACATCGGCGATGCGCCGGCTGCGCCAAGACCTATCCTACCCTTGGGCTTCTTATCCATTTTATAAAAATTTTTCTCGTTGAGGTCTTTCGATTCCGGCTTAGAACTGCCGAATAAAGTAATTTCTTTCCCTTTGATTTCGACTCTGATATTATACCACTTTTCCGTATCTAACGGTGTCTTTACCGGCACGCCAGGTACGATGTCAGTACCCCATGCGCCGCCTTTCGATGAGATGGGTGTAAATTGGAACATGCGCCATTGGTCATTTCCAACGCCTGCTCCCGCCGCCCATACCAAGTCTTTATCTTCGTAGGCGTATACGACAGCGAAGTTTTGCCAATTTCCGTCGCCTTTATCTCCGCACTGGGCTTCGATGACCATGCCGTCTTCGACTTCAAAGGGTAGCAACGTAATCGGGTCTTGCGTAAGTCCGGCTTTGCCAGGAGCCCAATAATAACCATCTTTCACGACCCATTCTCTGTGAATGACTTCCCATGTGGCTTTGGTTGCGGCAGGGTCACTGAAATCGTCGATAAATGTTCCCGCGAATCCGGATGATACGCAGAAAAAAATGAAGAGCAAAGCATAAAAGACTGTTGTTTTCAATGTGGTCTCCTCCTTTTTGACCTTGTATTTCTTTTCTCAAATCTCCCCAGGTAGACGCCATCAATTTTATCAGAAACCCCAGATGTAGGGAACAGTTCCAATTGTTCTCGGAGAAGTAATAGTTCTTTGGAAACTTGCGGACGAACTTGATATATCATTGTGCATCTCACCTTTCATTTTTGGAGTGCGATTACTTCACAATCTTTAACGAAGTTTGACATCAGCCCATGTAGTCGTTAGCTTACTACCTGGCTCTAAAGCGGCAAAGCCGCGCAACCCTTTCTCCATCAACTCTTTAATTTCTCCTTCGGTCAATGCGGTATTAAAAATTCCAACTTCGTCTATAACGCCGTCAAAATACCCTGCCGGGTCGCCTCGACCTATTCGCAATTCTCCTTTGCTGACGACTATTTCCCCGGTTATTGATACCCAAATCTTTTATCCGGCGCATTTTTGGTATTCAGGTAAATTTTCATCGTATCCGGTTGAATCCTCAGAATGTACACGCTATCTTGCGCGGCGTCCGCTATCTTGCGTACTACGTGATTTGCAGCCGGCCAGGCGTCACCCTTTATCCATGCCACAATCGTGATTTTATCCGTGATATCCAGACTATCACTATCCGGGGCGGCTATGTAATCATCAGCTCCATCAAACTCCAATCCAAAGTCAAGCTTACCTTTCACCCACTTAGGGTCGCCCAAAAAGTCCGCGTGATTGCCATTAAGAGATGAATCTTTAACTCTCTTTCCTTCGCCTTCATCGAATAACCATAGCCCTACAATGTTTTTCCGCTCTATTGTAGCGTAGGCTGGGTTGATGAAGCAATAAAAAATTAAAATCACCAAACTCCAAAAGTAATTATGAATTTGGTTTTTGTCATTCTGAGCGCAGCGAAGAATCTTTTGAAGCAAATCACCGAGAGTTCTTTCGCTTCGCTCAAGATG
>DTYX01000166.1 GCA_012961655.1 Candidatus Poribacteria bacterium | reverse complement strand
GGATAGGATTAAGCGGATATAACGGATTTTTTGAATTGGGAGAGCCTGTCCCGAGAATCGGGAGGATTTAGACCCCTTCCATTATGTAACCCTCCTGAACGTCAAGATCTAAAGAACTTGACTTTTCAGAACTAAATAATCTGCTGACAGCGTTCAAATCGGCGGCGGTAAGAATACAATCTCACCGCCCTACCGACAAATCCATTACTTAGACTTTATTAAACCCCAGGTGTGTGCAACTTTGCCCGCCAGATTGACAGCAGTTAAATTAGCGAAGCCTTTCATAACTTCCTGAATCTCTTCCTGAGTTACACCGCGGGTGATGATAGCAACTTCATCGATTGCACCATTCCAATAGTCACCTTCGGGAGCAGCGGGCTGTTTGGTCCCTATGAATATCGGTCCACTGCTTGGAATCATCTGACCGCTTGCCGGTTGGCTACCGGCTTTCTCACCATCGATGTAGAGAGCGATTTCTGCGCCATCGTAAACGCCAGCCACATGGTGCCATTCTTGCACTGAAAAAATTGGAACATCGATTGTTTGTGGACTAACGCCGGGTCCTGCATCAAATCTAAAGTTTCCCCATTCCAACAACAATCGATATTGATTATCACCGCCTCCCTCAGACTTCTGTAAGAATCGACGGTTTCCACCGGTATCCTCCAGATACCCCCAAGCCATGATTGTGATGGCATCAGTTGGGTTTAAGCTGTCAGAATTCGGAATTTCCACTCTTTGTTGTTTTGATGAATCAAACTGGAGTGCTTTGCCAAATTTGCCATCAATCCAAGTCGGGCCATTAATCAACGCACCATCGTTGCCATTACCGGAGGAGTCCGTCAGGACATCTCCCGCCCCGTCATCAAATAGCCAAAGACCAGCTATCTCATCCGGGTTAATAGCAGCGAAGTTGTTTCCAGTGACCAGACATAAAGCAATCAAGGCTACAATTGCCGCATAAGTTCTACTCATCTGTAGTTCAGTGTGAAGGCAAAACAACTTTTCACACCGACCTCCTTTCATAATTATTTTGAAAGTAGCGATTTTATTATAACAAATTCTGAGAAAAATATCAATGCAAAATTATATTGATACAAATTCCCCCATGAAAAAATTCGTTGTAGCGGCGTGCCTCCGTGCCGCTTTTGTTTCACGCACCCTGTGGGGGAATTTCTAAATGGTTGACTGAAGCATTGATTTCTGGTATAATAAAGCTAAATAGAAGGCAATTTGTGTGTGTTACAGCATTTCCGATGAGGAGGGAAAATGAGGGAGAAACACATCAAACGGGCTGATGCTCAGTTTAGAGTTACTCTGCGCTCACTCTTGATTGGTGTCTTGCTGATACCGATAACCGTCTACTGGGTTACCATTGTCGAGGTTAAGTATTATTCGCTCGACGGTTCGTGTCTGCCGCTTTTCGTCGAGCCTGTCTTTATACTATTCGTCGTCACCTTCTTCAACTTTCTCCTGAAAAGGTTTGCCCCTCGTTCAGCCCTTAATCAGGCTGAATTATTGATTGTCTACATAATGCAAGCGGTGTCGATGACTTTTTCGGGGCATGACACTTTCCAAAACCTCTTCGGGCAGATAGCTCACGCCTTTTGGTTTGCCACCCCCGAAAACGAGTGGGAACAGCTTTTTTTCAGATATATTCCTTCCTGGCTCACCGTGACGGACAAATCAGTGCTGGAAGGCTACTATAGGGGTGAAGCCAGCATCTACATCGAGAAGAACTTCTGGCCCTGGGTTAAGCCGCTGCTGATGTGGGGCGGATTCTTCCTGGGTTTAATCTTCATGATGCTCTGCGTCAACATTCTCATCCGCAAACGATGGACGGAACAGGAAAAACTCGCTTACCCAATAATTCAACTCCCTCTAGGGATGTCCCATGCAGGTGGTTCGACTTTATTTTTAAGCAAAGTGATGTGGGCGGGATTTGCTCTGGCGGCTATCATAGATATAATAAACGGTCTGAATTTCATCTATCCTGCCGTTCCGGCGATAAAATACATCAAACTCACCAACGTCGGTAGTGTTTTTACCGATAGACCCTGGGATGTGTTACGTGGAATGAGGATATCCATGTACCCATTTGCGATAGGTTTGACTTTCTTTTTGCCCTTGGATCTTTCTTTTTCGTGCTGGTTTTTCTTTGTCTTCAGGATGATGGAGCAGGTGTTTGGCAGAGCATTCGGTTTGAGGGGATTCCCTTATTTCAGCGAACAGGCTTCCGGAGCATGGTTCGCAGTGGGACTGCTGGCAATATGGACGACGAGGAGACATCTCATAGAGGTGGGCAAAAAGGCCATCGGTATGTCAACGAATATAGACGACAAAAACGAGCCGCTAACTTACCGTTCGGCGGTTTTCGGGGTCATTCTCTCCGGCGGATTTATTTTCTGGTTTTTATACCTGGCGGGTATAGAGGTATGGGTTGTAGGGATATTTCTGTTGATGTTTCTACTTCTGGCTCTCGCCATAACCAGGGTGCGCGCTGAACTAGGAACGCCTCATGAAATTTCCGCCGGCGACCACTATGCCAATCCTCTATACATCATGAGCTTCACGCTCGGCACGAAGAATATGTTGCCCTCAAGCCAGACTGGTCTCTCACTGCTTCACTGGTTCAACCGCGGTTTTCGCAATCACCCCATGCCTAATCAGCTCGAGGCGTTCAAGATGGGTGAGAACGCCCGGATAAGTAACAAAGGACTACTGGTGGCGTTGTTGCTAGCCGTTTTAGTGAGTCTGTTCTCCGTATACTGGGCAAATCTGGACATAACATACCGCGAAGGCGCGGCTTCGGGAGCAGGTGGGTTTAAAGATTGGGTCGGCAGGGAGACGTTCAACCGGCTGCAGAGATGGCTTCAGTTTCCGTCCGACCCAGATAGCATCAGACTCTCATACATGAGTGGCGGACTGGGCTTTACCTTCATCCTGATGATTATGCGCATGCGGTTCGTATGGTGGCCCTTCCATCCTGCGGGATATGCCCTGGCGATAAGCTACGCCATGGATTACTTCTGGTTTGCATTCTTCATCGGTTGGCTGGTGAAATTTATACTCTTGAAACAGGGCGGGATAAAGACGCATCGGAAAGCAATTCCCTTCTTCCTCGGTCTCATCCTTGGCGATTATGTCATGGGCAGTATCTGGGCGATATTGGGACCGGTATTCGGATTCAGAAACTATAAGATATTTATCTGATACAATAAGCTACTTTGAGACCAATCAATCTTATCCTGTCTGCGTGCTACGGCAGTTTGTGAAGTAAACACAGGCAGACGATTACATAGACGCATGAACATGTTTTCCAAACATCACAACCGAACTGTTTTTCGTCACAGTAGTGCGGGAAACCGTCGAGGTCTTCCAGCGACAGATGCATGAGAATGAGGAACCATGCGAAATTCACATTCAGGTCACAGAAGATATTCCGCCGATTCTATTTGACCGGGACACCATCGCGGAGGTTTTGTGGAACCTGCTGCACAACGCGGTGAAATACTCCCATCCTCCTAAGCGAGTGTCGGTGAAACTTGAGCGGGATGGAGATACCGTGACACTTGCCGTCGTGGATAATGGCATCGGCATTCCGAAACGAGAGCAGAAGCGCATCTTTGAACGGTTTTATCGGATGGATGACACGCTCACACGTGAGGTACAGGGAAGTGGGTTGGGATTAGCAGATGACTAGACGGGTTTAGGTAAATACTCCGTATAAGCGTATTTATGGAAAAGTATATTCACCCCCTAAGATAGTAGAGACCTAACAAGGGGTCAATGGTAACTACTTATCTCACGGGGTAAACACTGACATTATCAAAAATCTGCGAAAGTATAGATAATAAATATAAGGCAAAAGTTAGCGTAAGTTTGTATTTCATAACTTTATGGAGGACAACATGGAAATATTAAAGATAGCTGTCGTCGGCACAGGTGGGAGAGCGAGAGCACACCTTGCCACGATACCTAAATTGACGGATATTTATAGATTGGTCGCTGTTTGTGACCTCAACGAGGAACTTGTGAAAGAGGTCGCAGGACAGCATAATGTTGCAGGCTATACCGATGTCGAAGATATGTTGAAAGCTGAAAAGCCCGATGTTGTGCTGGTCGCTGTCCGCCCTGACGGACATCATACCATTACGCGCCTCGCCGCGATGCATGGCGCGCATGTTTTGACGGAAACGCCGATTGCCACGACTTTGGCTTACGCAGACATCATGATTAATTCCGCCAAAGAATTCGGCGTGAAGTTGGAGGAATCGGAGAATGTCTGGCGCTGGCCTCATGAACGCTTAAAACGCGCTATCGTCGACGCAGGTTTGATAGGAGAGGTCAGATACGCGCATCTGTGGTACGCATCGGGGTCTTATCACGGGATGAATGCCATCCGAACACTCATTCAGAGTGAAGCTAAGTGCGCGGTTGGTTATGTGCCCAAAGGTCCAGGAGCGCCGCGTGAAATTGGTGTCGTAGAATTTGAAAACGGCGCATCGGCGCTCTATGAATTGCCCACGCGCCGTCGCGGTAATTACTGGGAAATCGACGGAACCGAAGGCGCTATCGTCGGCAATGAATTGCAAATCTACAATGGGCGTGAAACCAAGAGCTATCCCATCCAGGGAATCACTGAAGAAATCAATGGCAAACGCACTATCGTAGAAGCGCGTGTTGATACTGACCCGCCCGTCGTCTGGGAAAATCCGCTCAAGAAGTATGGACTCGGCGACGCGGACGATGTGGCGCGCGCCGCCGCGCATTACAGCATCTACAAAGCTGTTGTCGAGGATACGGAGCCAGAATACGGCGCGGAAAATGCGCGGAAAGACCAAGAAATTCTCATCGCCATCCGCGAATCGGCTCTCAAAGGTAGTATACCTATACAATTGCCGTTAACTGAAGTCACAGAACATGAACGGCAGTTGCATGAACAGTATAAAGCTCAATATGGGCATGACCCGATGGAGGTCGGAAAAAGCGAAGCGCGGACGACGAAGTATTAGAGAAAGGATAAAATAGAATACGGCAGACGGAGAAAATGGTCGGATTATTCGTTTCTCCTGTGCGCAAGCAAACGACTGTTACTACAATTACACACGCTTTTGAAAAGGGAAACATTTACCTACCGCGGTTTTGCTATGATTTCACGCACATGCAGAGAGAAGAAATCAGTAGAATACGCGGGTTGAATAACCAAAGCAGTGTCAGCGCCGGTGTCGCTGCCGGCGATGGCGATAACTTCTCTATTGACGGGAATCAAAGCGGCATCCGCAGCCATGACAACGATTTCCACTGCTACTTTCGTTCCCTGCGAAAAAGTGTAGTATGTGTAAGCTATCAAATCACTCCAACTGACGCCGCCGAATTTTTCCATAATACTTGTGGAGAGGTTACCCATTAACGCGTGAGTGCAGGTGAGAAACTTAACGCCCATCTTCTCTGCGCGTTTGACTTTTTCAGAATGCGGCGAATCGTACTTCTCCCAGGTGCCAGCATGTAACGTCACTCCGATAATTTTCACATCCTGCCCTTTCACTGTCTCTGCTGCTCTGAGAGCCGTCTCGCCTGTTGTAGTTGCTACAACTATATGCTTGATGCCAAGTTCTTGTGCTCTTTGGGCAGCTAGTTTTAAAACTTCATCTGTATTTGCTTCGCCCGGTCCGGAAAAATAGACTATTTGTCGTTTCATAAGGTAATCCTTTCTCAAATACATAGAAACTGAGTTTTTTTGAAAGACTCGGTTCCTAATTCTTGAACTGCTGAATGGCATTCAAAACTATATCATGCATTAAACCGTTGGATGCAACTGCCGTCGGTGAGTATATCGTCGATTCGCCATCGAAATTGGTGAATTTGCCTCCGGCTTCTTCAACGATGATTTTGATGGCGGCTAAATCCCAGGGAGACACAGCAGCTTCAAGCATAAATTCCCCACAACCTTTTGCTATGAGCATATATCCATAATAATCTCCGTATCCTCTCTGGTCTGTTGTGCGTTCGGCGAACCAGAAGAACAGATTGCGCCATCCACCATCATCAAATGGTTTGAAACTGCCGTATAACATCAACGCCTCATCCAAACTACCGATTTCTGAAACGGTAACTCGGTTGCCGTCGGCGAAGCATCCGCTGCCTTTTGCAGCATATACCAACTCATTCAACGCTGGCGAGTATGCCACTCCCAAAACGCACTCTCCTGATTTTTCCAGACCAATTAATGTTCCATACATCGGAATGCCGCGGATGAAGTTTTTGGTTCCGTCGATGGGGTCGATTATCCATTTGAAATCGGACTGACCTTCACTCGCCCCAAACTCTTCTCCCAAAATAGCATGGTCTGGATAATGTTTCTGTATATTCGCAATAATTTTTTCCTCGCAGG
>DTYX01000165.1 GCA_012961655.1 Candidatus Poribacteria bacterium | reverse complement strand
TAAATTGAGTATCTCCGCGTCTATTTCATCTATTTTTTTACGCAATTTTTCAATATCATTCAAAGATGGCCTCCAAAATCGATTGTTATATTCTACTTTCTGAGGGATTTAACAGCCTCAATCATCTCTGCATCAGTGTCATTCTTTTTGACAATCTGGATAAATTCATCCGCGCTTAGCTTATGTTCCTCCAGGAACTTTTCGTCCACTGGTCACGGATAAATATAATCGCCGATAGTACCATCGAGTTTCGCGCGCGCCTTATCTGTAATACGCGCGAGCCACGGAATACCACCGATGACTAAATCGCGGCCTCTCGGCTTCCAGTCTAAGCCCATTGTATTCACCTCCTTGTAATAGCCGCTGATTCTAAGACCGCGGTGATTTGGAGTTCAAAATAATCAGCGCGGTCTGGATATCAATGGCTCTAAATCCTAAAATGCATCGTCCAACAAATTCCATTCTCGTGGATTAATGCGCCGAAGTTTCTTACGTTCACGCGCTCTAGCTTCGAGGGCGACTTTGAGTTCCGCCTCATTAATCTTCGAGTCATGGTTGCGGTGGTATCTACAGTTGCGAAAAAGCTGTGTTCCATTTTGCGCTATCTCTTCTTGTCCCATTTTGACCCTGCCTGACCGCGCAAGTTCAGCGGCTCGACGGCGGTAATAGCTTAAAAAGGTACTTTGGTCGATAGTTTTTTGTCCCTCCGCGCCCGGTCATCCATTGAGAGTGCGGAGGTTGTCGAGCTATGTTCAGGAATGGTAGCCCTTGGTGGTACTTGCTTTACCGCGCATCCAACTACTAATAGCGCGAGCAAAATGCTCATAATCCGTAACATTTGTCAGCCTCCTTTACTTGTGGCGAAAACGGGTTTCTTACATTCACTAATTACCGCGGTTCAACAGGCAACGGCAACTCCACCGGCTGATTGTTATTTCTCGCGGATTGGAATATTGCCAAATCGATTTCTCGGTCTTTGCGGCCGTTTTCAGCGCCATATTCGGGTTCGGTGTCATTTCTAACGGCATTGGCGATACTCATGATTTCCGAAGCGACGCTGAGTTGTCCATCACTTAGCGGATAATGGCTCAGCGGATTTTTCCAGACAACTTCGAGTCCGGTGTCTGGGTCAGTGCGCGCGATGAGCGCATCCAGCACTTCAGTGCCGTCTTTCGCTTGCGTCGTGCGCCGTTCGACGACAATGGGCAGACGAGCATCGGCTTCGTCATTTAGAATGGCAATCTTTTCATTGCCGGTCCAGCCTCGTTGTCCGTCCCCCACGCACATGCCGCGCTCACCGTAGAATTTGCTGGTGTTGTACCACCGCAGTGGCGAACCGTAGGACAGGCTGCTGAAATTGAACACGCCAACAGAGCCGTTTTCAAACTCGATTAGCCCATGCTGCCAGTTCTCATCGGAACGTACTGGCTGCCCCCGCCGGAAGAGATGCTCCTGAACGGTGAAATTCTTCGTCATGCCGATTACGCGGACAGCTTCAACATCGAAGCCGATGTAACTGCGAATCAATCCGACGCCGTGATAGCCGTGTCCGTTGAAGTCGTTGTAGGCGGTCAGGATTTTGCCAAACACGCCTTCGAGAATCAGGGCGCGTTTTATGCGTTCGCCCGGCACGCGATAGTAATTTTCGCAGACCTCCAATTTGGTGTTATTCTCCTTGGCGGTTGCAATCATTTTATCCGCCCATCCCAAGTCAGTATCGATGGGAGTTTCAGTACAATAACTCACGCCGTGTTCTGACAGAGGAATACCAGCTTCGTGATTCCTGCTCGGCGTAATCACCACCGCCGCGATATCGGGCTTCGTCTTTTCAACCATCTCGACGACATCGGTAAATGCAGGAACATTATACTTTTGAGCAAGAGCTTCAGCTTTTTCCGCCACAACGTCGCAGACGGCGACAAATTCCAAATCGTCATCCAAGGTTGCAATGGTAGGCGCATAGGCGCCCGAAGCCCTGTTTCCCGCGCCAACTAAAGCGATTTTTAGTTTGTCCATTTTTATCCCCTCGGTTAAGTAAATACACTGTTAAATTTGTTTTGAAAAGTGTTTGTAGTAGCGCAATTGATTGCGCATC
>DTYX01000164.1 GCA_012961655.1 Candidatus Poribacteria bacterium | reverse complement strand
TCTGTTCACAATAGTCTTCCAATTTCATAGACTTGGTGAAAACCGGGATAAGCTTCTCGATTACTCTGACAAGGGGGCTTCAATCTGGTCGATGAGATGCACAGTATGAATTACATCGCGCAGGTCACTGCACGGAACTTTCCTGTTGATTATGCAGTCCACGAAGTGTTCGTGCATCGTCAGGACGCCTTCATATCGGTCGACATCGTTTTTATCCACGCCATCAATCTCCCAACCCCCCATCACACGGCGTTGGTTGTCCTCTAGAATTTCGATCTCCTCCGGCAGTTTCATGTAACATCCGATTCCGACACCGTGAAGCTCGGCGCGTAACACACGTCCGCCTGACGCCCGATTCCCACACACAACGCCCGTTGCATTGTTATCAAAGCGGACTAGCGCAGTATAGCAGTTGCGGCTCTTACTGCCAAATTTGTCTCGATACGCTGTCACTTCTACCGGTTCACCGCCGGCCATATATCGCATGAGGTCTACAACATGGCACACGTCGTTCCAGAGCGTCGTCGTGAACTCTTTGCCATCGCCGCCGAGTATCTGCTTGTTGAACGTTGTCGTTACAAGCGATACGGGTCCCTTCTCAGCTACGCGGCGCATTGCTTCACGGGTCACGGCAGCATAGCGACGTTGAAATCCGACCATTGCATAGACATCGTTCGCGATTGCCGCGTCGAGCATCTGTTGGGTCTCATCACTGTTGGCTCCCGGCGGTTTCTCGATGAAGATATGTTTTCCCGCGTTGAGACAATCGAGCGCGGGTTGCAATAACCACTTCTCGTTCATCACGCAGTAGATGACATCCAAATCCATCGTATCGAGCATCTTGCGATGCTCGGTGAACTGATGTGGAAAATTATATCTCTCAACGACTTGCTTGAGCAGTCCTTCATCAAGTTCGCACGCCGCGACCATCTCGACATTATCGAGACGATTCACATTCGGATAGTGTGCGCCTCGGCTCCGACCGCCAGCGCCAATAAATCCTGCTTTTAACATAGTATTTTCCTCACTAGATATTGTTTAATTTAGATTGAAATTTTCTCATCTTGGCAAGTGCAGAGGTTATTTAGTAGTCATTCCTCAGTAGTTCGTTTAATAAATCGCTTCAGTTGACCAATCCGTGTTGACTCGAGTTCAACAGACGCTCGATAAATGCTGCATGCTCATCTGCCCCCAATCCTTCCTGCAATGCCGACAGAACTTTTGCTAAATCACCTTTCAATAGTGCCGCCACAGCTAGGTGTAAGCCGGGAAAGATTTTGCTCTTAGCTACACCGGACGCATCAGGCGTCAGAGGTATATACTGGCTCTCGTGCAGTCGAAACCAATCTAGCCGATTGTCGTAGGTCTGCCACGCGATGTACTCCTGTACGCCATTACGGCGGTAGACTTTCAACTTGTCGTGCATGTCATGAGCGGCGCTGGTAGACGCAATTTCCACAATCAATTCGGGTGCGCCCTCCACGTAATCGTCGTCACTGATTCTGGAATTCCCTCCCTGTTCTGGTTCTAATCTTAGCAACGCATCCGGTTGCACTTCGTTATCGGGGTCCAGACGGACAGTCGTGTTATCCGCCAACTGAACGCCAGGTGTTGCTGAACAATATACGCCAAGCCATGTCATAATCCAGCTATGCGGTTGACCGTGACCCTGATATCGTACTGGTGAGGCTATGTATACTACTCCTTCGATAAGTTCAGCTCTTTTGATATGTGGCATGGCACTATAACGCCGCTCAAATTCGTTCCGCGTCAGCCTATCGCCATTCTCCAATGGCGGCAATTGGCTGGCGCTTTTGATACCCTCCTCATGTAATTTATCAACCGCTGTTTGTTCGATAGTCATACGATATCTCCTCCAGTTTCCACTGAAAATAGTAAAGCGAATTAATCAAATTTCCCCCCGAAACGCTATCATAGGGTCTACTGAAACCGCTTTCCATGCTGCCAAACAACCGCCCAGACAGCAGACAACTAAACCCATCATCGATACTGCTACGGTTTCCGGCACACTAATTAGGACAAAGATCGGAAATACATGTACAGCGAAAGAAATCAGACCAATTCCCAAGAGCAGACCTATAACAGACATTAGCGCAACCTGTTTTAGGGTCATCGACATGACGTAAGTCCCAGAAGCTCCGATCGCTTTTAAGACGCCAATTTCCTGTACTTTTTCCAGGGTTGTGGCATAAGTAATCAGCCCCACAATAATACCTGCGACTAACCAGAGCATCACTTGAAAGAACCGCACTGCTTTCATCGGTTCGTCGACGTAGTTTTCCAGGATAGTATCAATAGTCTGCTGCTTGCTACGCACTTCTAATCCGAGCCGCTTGCCAAATTCGTCAAGACGCGCTGCGACTTCGGCTGGCGTATTTCTCACAATTTCGATTTTATCGTTTTTGAGCAAACGGGCTTTCCCCTTAGCGCGTTTGCCGTTGATTTTCACCTGTCCGTTGTTGATGAGATTTTGAATCTCCGATTGAGACAATTCTCTCTCCTTCCAACTCACAAATTGTTCCAGAGTTAATTTTGATTCATTTCCAGACCCAACAACATAGTGACTTGTTTGTGGGGTTACCTTCGCAAGAAATGTGTTGACGAAGATGGAATTCAACAAAACTGCGTCTTGTGCGCTACGGATGTCCATAAACAGAAACGGAGTATCAAAAACAAAGAAAAGATCTTTGACTTTTCCGACCACTCTGAAAGTTTTTCCGCCGACGTTTATCGTTTCACCTATGCCCAGTTCTTTAAATACGCCGATGTCGCTTATAACCACCTCGGCCGGCGCCAATTGCTGCTCAGGGCTATATTCTCCTGGGGTCGGTATGAATAATCTCCCTTCTGAAAGTTGCTCTTGCCTGGGACCGCCCAACCGTCCGATTTGATAGCCCACTACGACCGCTTTCGTCTCCTTGCTATGGACAACAGGGCGGGCTTGAGCGAAAATTAGTGGCGATATCGGCACATTCTGGTCGATACCTGGGTCTCTGATTGCCGGGATAACATACTCAGGATTCAACAGCGAAAATCCGACAGCAACTCCGCCTGACCGTTGTTTGGCAATCCATATATCCGCTCCCGTGAATTCGAAATATCGCCGCGCTTGCCATCGCAAGCCGTTCATAATTCCCCCTAACAGCAAAATCAGCGCCACTAAAACAAAAATACCAATGGTGGTTAGCACCACGCGCGCTTTACGATATGCCATATCTTTGAGAAATACACTGCGCATTCAATCTTTCCCCCTCATCAATAACTACCGAAATTATATCTTATCTCCCGATGAACGTCAAGTTTTTCTTCGGCTTTGACGTAGTGCAAGCATCTTGTCCCGCTTGGCAGGACTGGAAGCTTAAAATTCATATAACTGGCGTCTGCGCCAATGATTTTAAATGCTACAGCGGCGCGCCGATGTTCTGGGGAGATGAAAATTGGGAACTTTCGTCGGGTTCAGTGTTATGCGCGAGCCAGTCACCGCCGATTGGACAATCATTGGCGATACGAAAGAACTCAACATCCATGGTTCGCACCTCGGCCTCTACACCTATCCGCTCACCATAGATTATATCAACCGCAATTTGATAGATGTCGAACCGATTGTCACCCACGTCATGCCGATGGATAATTTCGAGGAGGGATTTCAAAAAGTGTTCACTTCGTTCACCGCCTGCCCTCGAACGAAGTGAAAGGACGCCTTCGGCTTACGGCATGAGGCGAAGGATTCGATTAAAGTGCTGTTGACGCCGTAGCGCAATCCCTTGACAAAAACATTAATCTAAAGCCTGTTCCTTCGCTCCGTTCTCGATAAGTCAATTTTATAATTCTCCAAACTATCAGTAACCCAATCCGCTTGGGATAATTCATCCGCTGAATACGAATTCGTCACTGCCAGGCACTTCATGCCTGCCGCATGCGCCGCCGTAACTCCATGTAGCGAATCCTCAATCACCAGGCATTCGGATGGTTTGATTTGCGCGGAACTGCCACGAACGCGGTTTAACTCTTCCAATGCCCGCAAAAATGGTTCAGGGTCAGGTTTAGATTTTTCAACATCTTCTGCGCTGACAATAGCTTGAAATTCCCGCCGTACTCCAGCGGCTTCAAGACCAAATTCAATTTCATGCCTGAGCGCCCCAGAGGCAATCACCAGAAGGTGATTCGTCGCTACTCTGTTGACAAAATCCACAACACCGGGGAAAATTATGATATTGTCTGTCACATACTCGTCGAAGTATAAGGATTTGCGCCGAATCATATCATCGACCAAATTTTTATCAACTTCCCGCCCATTGTCACTTAATACCTCGCTGAAACAACCCTTATCATCTAGAGCCAGATACTTTTGATGATAATCTTCATTCGTGAGAGTAATTCCCTCTTCAGCCAAAACCTTTTGAAACATTTTCAGATGAATCGGCTCAGTGTCTGCAATGACGCCGTCAAAATCGAAAATAATAGCTTTGAACATTGACAAAATAACCTTTCATAATCGTAAATAACTATCGCAAAACAAAAATCATACAAGACGCCCACAAGGGGCTATGCTACAAGGACATAATTTAACATTGTCGAGATAATTCTCCAGAATATTTTATCTGTTACATAGGTCTCAGTCAACTAAAAAAATGTATTTGGCAACAGTGTTTTACCTCACATCATCTCTGAGTCCTGCGGTTCGGGCACCGGCGACGGTCTAAGGAATCTGGGTTCACCCGAAAATTGGGAGAGCATTGCATGAATCAAAAGTGGCAGCGCGGAGGCGTGCCGCTACGACAATATCCTGAGGAAACTCGATACCGCTCGACCGGCCATATTGCGTCATCCGTAGCGTCGTCCCTCTGTGGCGACAGACTTTACAAAAGTTAAGCAAGAAAGTCCCCGTATTCATGCAAAAAGTTTTTTTGTCGAGATTTGAATCTCGACCTACAATTGACTGATTATGAACTTTCGCGACGCTACAACAGAAATTCCCCAGGAGAAAAAATAAGAGGTAACGCGAGCAGATTGCCAACGGGATGTAGCGCAAGTTTCAAACCTGCGTTACAACGAACAGATTTTTGTTGGAATGAAAATGAAATTATGTTAAAATAATAGAAACTGTAAGATAACGACAATGAAAGAGGTTATCCTTCAAGGTCAAAAGATGCGACAATCATGGAGGGGTAAATAGGAATGGACGTTTTACCAGAAGAGTTAGCTTCCGATGATTTAATTACCGTGAAAGAATTCTATCGCCTGGTTGAAGATGGACAGAAAGCGGATTTGATTGATGGAGTGATTTATTTCGGTTCGCCAGATACGAGAAGAAATGACAAACTGGCGGGATTTCTCAGCTTTCTTATGCGCGGTTATGTGGAGGTCAAAGGATTAGGCGAAGTTTTTGGTTCTCGCTTTGCTTTTGAAATCACCGAATATCGAGCGCCTGAACCCGACGTCGCTTTTGTCCGCAAGGAAAGGCTGCACCTGTTGCGCGAGACCGGGATGGCAGGCGGACCTGATATCGCGGCGGAAATCGTCTCCCGTGACAGTCGGCATCGGGACTACTTTGAAAAAAAACAACTTTACCAGGAAGCGGGGACTTCCGAGTACTGGATTATCGACCCCTTGCAAAATCGGGTGGAATTTTATCGGTTGATGGAAGGGCGTTATGAATTGGTTCCTTTAGAACAGAATCGGATATTCCGTTCCGCAGTTATGGAAGGTTCCTGGCTGGATGTGGAGTGGCTGAACTCTTTTCCTTTGCCCAACGCTTATGAAAAACTCCAAGAGATTTTAAGCGACCATCCGTTGTCAGCGTAGAGCAAGAAGACTGCGTTGACATCAATGTCCAC
>DTYX01000163.1 GCA_012961655.1 Candidatus Poribacteria bacterium | reverse complement strand
TTTGGGCGACGTGGTGTCCTCCGTGCCGAAAAGAGATGCCCTCCATGGAGAAGCTTTACCAGAAGTTTAAGGATAGGGATTTTGTGATGTTAGCCGTTGACCTCAAAGAGAGCAGAGAGAAAGTCAAAAAGTTTATGGAAGATTATAAATTAAACTTCCCAGCCCTTTTAGACTCCAAAGGTAAAGTGGGAAACATATACAGTGTGTGGAGCATTCCGACCACTTATCTGATAGGGCGAAGTGGACGGATAATTGGCAAAGCCGTAGGCGCCAGAGATTGGGCAAGTGAGGATGCCTTTAATTTGATAGAAGAGCTTTTGAAAATTAGATAAGATGTGAAACGTGATAAGTAGTACAGTTCACGTATCACTATTCGTAATCTGCAATTTAGGTAACCTTCAAAAATAGACTTAACATTTCGGATATAGCGAATTCAGAAGACATCTGCTTTTCCCCATTCGTAATTCACTTACATGGAGGAGAAAAATGTTGAGAAATACTTACCAACACCTAATAACAATCTGCCTTTTCGGCGTAATGCTTACAATGATTATCTCGCCAAAGCGTTCGTCGGTGGCGCAACAGTTGCCTGATATAAAAATAGAACAGATGGAGATATCAATCTCCCGATTCTCCGCATCCCGCAAAGTGGGACCGTTCGCGGAGAGATGCAAGAACAGGCGCGACCCGGTTCTGCCCAAACTGTGGAAACCAAGTTTTAGCTGAAGATAAATTCTGCTCAAACTGTGGAAGGGAGTTGCGGCGCAGATGAAGTTGGAAATTAGGTTTAACTAACACCAAAAATTAAAACAAAGGTCTGGAGAAATAAAAATGACAGCGATTGGTAACTCTGCGTTAGTGATTGCGCTTTTCATTTCAAGCTATGCCGCCGCCGCTGCGGTTGTAGGCGCCAGGCGAAATCAGAGTGAATGGCTAAAAAGCGCAGAGAATAGCATGTACACTATATTTGGACTGTTGACTGTCGCCTCAATTGTTTTGCTCTATGCGTTTATCACGCGTGATTTTCGCGTGCGGTATGTGGCGCAATACTCCAGCCGAGACTTACCGTTGTTTTACACAATAGCGGGCTTTTGGGGCGGCAATGATGGGTCGTTGTTGCTATGGGCTTGGCTGCTTACATTGTTCGGCTCGATTGTTCTAATCCAAAATCGTCACAAAAACCAACAGTTAATGCCGTATGTGAACAGTGCGCTGATGGTAACTTCCGCCTTCTTTATTGTCCTATTAATCTTTCATTCCAACCCGTTTCGGCTTTTCCATCAAGGCGCCGTTCCCAAAGACGGACAGGGACTTAATCCGCTGCTGCAAAACCCCGGCATGATATTCCATCCGCCCATGCTATATCTCGGTTATGTTGGATTTACCATCCCCTTTGCCTTTGCAATAGCAGCTTTGATTACTGGCAACCTCAGCCCCAATTGGATTAAGAGCACTCGGCGCTGGACGCTGTTTTCTTGGATAAATTTGACTGCCGGTATTCTATTTGGGGCGCAATGGGCTTATGTCGAATTGGGTTGGGGCGGATATTGGGCTTGGGACCCGGTGGAAAACGCCTCACTGCTTCCATGGCTGGTAGGCACGGCGTACCTACATTCCGTTATGATTCAGGAGAGAAAGGACATGCTCAAGGTATGGAATATCGTCTTAATTCTGTTGACCTTCACGTTAGTGATTTTTGGAACATTCCTTACACGCAGCGGTGTTATCGCCTCTGTGCATTCCTTTGGGCGCTCTTCTATCGGATACTGGTTCTTAGGATTTATCGCGGTGATTTTGATGTTCAGTTTGTGGCTGCTTATGGTGAGATTAGATGACCTTAGAAGCGAGAACCGATTGGATTCCTTAATCTCACGAGAAAGTAGCTTCCTATTTAACAACGTAATTTTAGTTGGAATGGCATTTGCTGTTCTCTGGGGGACGATATTTCCCATCATTTCAGAAGCGGTGCGCGGCGTAAAGATTAGCGTGGGAACACCCTTCTTCAATCAGGTGAGCGTTCCCATCGGTTTACTATTATTGTTGCTAACGGGCATCTGTCCGTTGATAGCTTGGCGAAGAGCATCCACGTCGAATCTGAAGAGGAATTTTCTGATTCCCACCGCAATTGCATTGTTGGGCGCGGCAAGCTTATTTGTCATGGGCATCCGAGGTGTGTATACTATCATTTCCTTTACTTTGGCAATATTCGTCTTCTGTACAATCCTCTCTGAATTCATCCGCGGCACTCGAGCCAGACACCGTATATCATCAGATGGATACATTAAATCTTTTTTGGGACTTATGAGGCGCAATCAGAGGCGATATGGCGGTTATATCATCCATATCGGAGTAGTGATGATTTTCATCGCTATAACTGGCTCTGCCTTCAACGTGGAAAATGAAACATCCTTAAAAGAAGGAGAATCAGCCGTCATTGGAAATTATACGTTAAAGTTCAATGGATTATCAGTATATCCCACCCGCAATAAAGAGGTAGCCGCAGCGACGCTCGAGGTTTGGCGGAACGGCAAAAAGATTGATGTTATTACGCCTTCCAAAGACTTTTACAGACAACAGGAGCAAACCACTACCGAAGTAGCCATCCGCTCGACGTTTAAGGAAGATCTTTACGCTATTTTAGCGGGATATGACGCGAAGGAAGGTATTGTAGCATTCAGGTTTTTGGTAAAACCGTTAGTTATATGGATGTGGATAGGTGGCATCGTCATGGGACTTGGCGCGGTTATCGTCATCTTACCTGAACGAAAACGTCAACACGCTCTTAAAGCGACAATCCCAAGCGAGGCAATCACTTAACTCTACCATTCACCAATTACTCTTCAAAAAGGAAGGTAGGAAAACGATGAGACAAATATGTTCACTTCGTTCGCCGACTTCGTCTTACGGAACTTTAGCGTCTGGACGCCATTTTATGGTATGGCTTTCCGCGTTAGTAGCGGTCTTGATGAGCAATATCGCTTTAGCTGTAACAGTCAGAGAGGTCGCCTCCATGTTGGTGTGCCAGTGTGGCTGTGACAACATGATTGTGAGCGATTGTAACTGCGACTATGCCGAACAGACGAGAGCTCTAATCCGGAAAAAGATAGATGAGGGACAGACTAAAGATGTCATCCTCAGTGACTTTGTAGAACAATATGGGGAGAAGGTTTTAGCCGCACCGACCAAACGCGGATTTAACTTGACAGCATGGATTATGCCTTTTGCCGCGCTTACTGTGGCGGCAGGCGTAGTGGCTATGATAATTACAACATGGGTAAGACGCAGTCAACAAACTGTCGAACGACATCCGGTATCCATAAGCGCACCAAGCGCTGAGAAGTATAAAGAACAACTCAAAAGAGAGTTGGCAAACTTTGACTAAATGAGTTAAGAGGCTATGCTTTGTCAAATTTGTTTTGATAGCTTACCGTAGAGCCTGTACTGTCCTGAGCCTGCGAAGGATTACCATGGAGAAAATATGATACACCCGAATTCTGGTGAATTCGGCTACGATAAAATCAGTAAAAATC
>DTYX01000162.1 GCA_012961655.1 Candidatus Poribacteria bacterium | reverse complement strand
TCTTCCCCAAATTAGCGCTGATTAAAGAGAGCGCGCTTCCATTTGGCGGATTTATCGGGATGCGTGTGGTGTTTGATTGATATTACTCACTCGAAAGCAAAAGAAAGGAAACCATAGATGTACGGAATTACAGCACAAGTAAGTATCTATCCGTTGAGGCAGGATAAGCTTTCGCCCGCCATTGACGCGGTTTTAGAAACCTTTGCTCAACACGGCGTTGAAAGCCAGATGGGGTCAATGAGCACCTTGGTATGGGGCGATGACGAGAAAGTATTCGCTGCTCTCCTCGAAGCCTTTCGCAAAGCGGCTGCCCTGGGCGAAACCGTCATGGTGACGACGATTTCCAACGCTTGTCCCTTGTCCACAAAAAAGGCTCACGAAAGTTAACGAATCAGCGCAAACCGCTGGTTTTGTAGCTGATAATTGGCGGTACCTTCCTTGAGAGATTTCGGAAAGTCGAAAGCCCGAACTTGTTCAGCCCCCCATTTTTTGTTTTTCAATTCTTATTTGGGCAGGGGGGATTTCTTTCCTCAACAAGCTGAGGCGTCCGAAAAATCTCCGTTTCCGAAGGGGGGTATGAATATGAATATAGGCAGTTGCCAATCAGAAAAGGGACGTCTTTCTCAAGGCGAACTCGTTGTCGCCGTAGACGCAAAAGAGGGTCAAATTACCATTCCAATCCTGGGTAGTGTTTCAGATTTGTTGATTCTAAAATATTGGTAGTGATATACAAGTAATGCTAAATTACATATTAACCACAGAGAAGTCGGAGGCGCCATGATTCTCTGGGAAGAATTTATTCAGCGAGCGCTGGTGGGTTTGAATAACATCCTCATCTATCAAGGGATGCTTGAAGGCAAAATGATACTACCAAAAGAACAATTTCTCATCCCCGGAGAGGATGACATCAGCATAAAAGCCGGGATGGAAGGTATCCTGAAACTGAAAACAAAACTTGGCAAGGCTGTTGATAGAGGAGAAGAATTGGCCGAGATATACAACCCTATAACATTGGAGAGGGAAATCATTTTAGCCAAAGGGTGCGGAGTCGTACATGCTCTGAATGTCAGCGCAAAGGTAAATGAGGGTGAAGACGTGGTAGGCGTCCTTGAGTTTGCAACTTGACCACAAAGAGGACGAAAACCCAGTTCGGGCAACGTAGAGACGATAATCAATGAGGCTTCTGATAAAGTTATCCTGAGAAATTCAGAAGTATTCGATGAAGCTATATCTTTAAAAATTTAACATATAAACCGAGTTTTTGGGAAAAACTCGGTTTATGAACTGATTGGAGGATAGAATGAAAAAAGTGATTCACGAAGTAATCACTGAACGAAGCGAACAGATTAAAGGCATTATTCCACCATTGACTACGCCTTTCACACACGAAGGCGATGTATATGAAGAGGGCTTGAGAAGGCTGTTGGAATTTCAAATTTCAGGCGGTGTTCACGGGTTATTCATCTGTGGGACCTACGGTTCTGGACCGATTATGTCCCTCGAAGAACGGAAACAAGTTGCTGAGATTACAGTAAACCAGGTAAAAAACAAAATTCCAGTAATTGTGCATATCGGGACAACTTCTACTTCTCAATCGATAGAATTGGCAAAGCATGCTTCTGAGATTGGGGCGGATGTGGTAGCTTCTGTCCCCCCTTATTACCATCCTCATGATGAGCGAGATGTCAAAAAATACTTCGATAGGCTTGTGGAGAGCGTGGATATACCCGTTTTTGTCTACAATAATCCCAAAACCACAGGGTTTCCCATCACGCCCAAATTCTTAGCGGAACTTGCCAAAATTGGCGTTCAGGGCATAAAGGACAGTGGCTTTAATTTTGTAGAGTTTACTCATTTTTT
The DNA here is from genome assembly GCA_012961655.1 of Candidatus Poribacteria bacterium. Classification (GTDB taxonomy): domain Bacteria; phylum Poribacteria; class WGA-4E; order DTYX01; family DTYX01; genus DTYX01. The sequence goes on along the minus strand of DTYX01000162.1, from coordinate 2,248 downwards.
GCTTGCGCTTGAGGAATCCCCTTCCTTTACCTTCATTATCGGCACGGAAGCGCTCTGTCTCCCTGCGCTGATGGTAGGGGCAAAGGGGTGTGTGGCTGGGTTAGCGAACGTTTTTCCCGAACTGGTGGTTAGCTTATACGATGCGTTTCGTAGCGGCGTGGCTCTGTCCCGCCATTTCGAGGAAGCGGCAAAATTGCAGATGCGGGTAAATCGCGCTCGGCAGATACTCCACATCCCAAGCTCCACGAACGCGGCGTGTTACTTTGTACTCAAGCAGAGAGGGATTGATGTGGGCATACCCAAGGAACCGATTTTACCAGTACCAGAAGCGGACGGATTAGCCATGATTGAACAGTACAGGGAGATGGGATTGTTGTAGAACATGCTGCCAGCTTGTTCGTCGTACCAAACTGGCAAGCTGCCAGTTCTACTGAAAGGAGGCAGCGGTTGGAAGCATCGCAATATCAAAAAGAAAGTGCCATTGAGGTTGTGTGCGTCGGCGAGACGATGCTGATGTTTGCTCCTCAACGCTACGAACTTATCGAAAGCAGCGAGTTCTTTAGAACATACAATGGCGGCGCCGAATCCAATGTCGCAATCGGATTAGAGCGATTGGGAGTACATACAAGCTGGATAAGCAAAGTACCAAATAATGCTCTGGGAAGAAGAATCGTCAATGAGATTAGAGGATACGGTGTGGATACTTCACGCGTGATATGGACGGCGGAGGGTAGAATCGGTCTGTTTTTCGTCGAATTCGGCGCCCAACCGCGCCCTTCTAATACCATTTATGACAGGGCGAACAGCGCTTTCTCCACATTTAAAGCGGAAGAACTCGATTGGCAGTTCATCTCGCAGGCAAAGGTTCTTCATCTCACAGGCATTACACCCGCTTTGAGTGAAACGTGCCGCCAAACGACCATTGAGATTGTCAAAAGAGCGCAGGCGTTGGGTTTACCGGTGTCCTTTGACGTAAACTACAGGGCGATGCTCTGGGAAAAAGAGCGAGCGAGAAAAACATTCGATGAAATTCTTCCTCATGTCAACATCATCATCGCCACGCAGTCCGATGCAATTTTATTGCTGGGAAAAGAGGGAAATCCACGAGAAATGCTACGGGAACTTAAAGCCAAATACTCCAGCGACATTGTCGTGCTAACGCTAAGCTCTGAAGGGAGCATGGCTTTCGACGGCGATGAATTTTACAAAGGGAAAGCTTACGCCTTAGAAGAGCAGGTGAACCGATTGGGCGCTGGCGACGCCTTTGACGCTGGACTGCTGTACGGATATTTGAAATCTGACCTGCAGACAGGGCTATTCTATGGCGGCGCCATGGCGGCATTGAAACATACTGTGCCACAAAACATTCCAATCCTGAACAAAAGGGATATCGAACGGCTCATCTTTGGGCAGAAGACGGATATATTGCGTTAGTTGTTTTTGTTCACATTACTGAAGAACAACAACTTTTTTCAATCAAGTAGCTAAAAATAGAATTTTGAAGTAGGAGGCGATAAATGCACGCTACAATACAGAAATCGCTAGAGGAAATCCTTGGGTATCTAGCGGAAGGAGAGAAAGTTTTTATCGTCGGTTGTGGTAACTGCGCGACCAAGTGTAAATCGGGCGGTGAGGAGCAATCCGAAGAGATGAAGCTGCGACTGGAAAATAACGGTGTGGCAGTTACAGGGTGGGCAGTTCCACCGAACGGCGGTTCTACCTGCAAACTCTCAGCCGTTAGAGAACTCCTTACCATCGCGCATAAAGAGGAAGTAGAAGAAGCTGACTCCTTTTTAGTCCTCGCTTGTGGACAGGGGGTACATACTGTTTTGGATGTCGTTGGCGATAAGTTAGTTCACCCAGGTTGCGACACGATTTTCGGCGGCGAAACAGTGACCGATGATTTTATTACGGAATATTGTTCCCTCTGTGGGGAATGCGTCATAGAATACACCGGAGGGCTATGTCCTTTGACTTTATGTACCAAAGGGCTGTTGAATGGTCCGTGCGGCGGCGCGCAGAATGGTAAGTGTGAAGTTGACAAGGAACGAGACTGCGGCTGGCAGTTAATATACGAAAGATTGAAGACTATAGGGAGATTAGAATCACTGAGGGAATATCATGAGCCGAAGGATTACTCTAAATGGAGTAAACCGCGAAGCCTCTCATTGAAAAACGCCAAACCCGAATTCAAATCCTTAGCGGGCATTGTCTCACCGTAAGGGGTGAAATTTGATGGGCGTATAGT
>DTYX01000161.1 GCA_012961655.1 Candidatus Poribacteria bacterium | reverse complement strand
CCCTTGCGCGCATAGAGCGAAAGATTGTGAGAGATTTGATGGAGGCTCCGATTCGGGAGACGCAACGGGATGTCCAAAATCATCTCCGACGCGGAAGTGAGTACCAAGCGCAGGGACGATTGATAGATGCTTTAACTGAATTCGGACAGGGCTGGCAGAAGGCATTGACGCTCCCTCTGAAGTTTAACTGGCGAAACGACGAAAGGACTGAGCGATATTCGGAGCATTTGGAAAAACGACTGGATGGGGTGGTGAGGGGAACATCTTTGCGTGTCGTGTCCGATGCAACCGAGAAGGAATCAATTATCGTCGCCGCTGAACTCTCCGGAGTGCGAAATCCCCCCTACCCCCCTTTGGAAAAGGGGGGAAAGGGAGGAAAGGGGGGATTTTCCCTGACAGCCACATATATCGAAGGCGGTGGGAAACTCCGTTCATCAAACGGGCAAGAAGGAACCAGCGTCAACATCGTTACCGGTGATAACGGACAGGCGGAAGTTTTCATTCAGGAGCGTGGGAAATCCATCCAGAAAAACCGCGTCTTGATAACTCTCGATAAAGCTCACATCAATCCCCTATACAGCCTCATCGGGCAGGACAGGGTATCTGCGCTTTTGGCAAAGGAAGTCGTCGTTTCGCTATCCGAACCACAGACATATCGCGTTGCCGTCCTTCCCTTTGAAAATCTACGGCAAGATACGGAAATGGACTGGATTGCGCGGTACCTCCAGAGCACCTTGACAGACAAACTTACCCAGGCGAAGAGTATCGAGGTACTTGCGCGGATAGATATTCCAGCTATTCTAAAAGAACTGGATTTACAGATGTCCGACCTCGTTGACCCACGCTCCGCAAAGCGCATCGGACGCATGCAAGGCGCTACGCACGTCGTCACAGGAACCTACACGCCGATAGAACCCTGTCTCCAGATATCCGCCCGATTGGTAGATGTTGAGAAAGGGAGCGTCGAGCTTTCGGCTGAAGAAGAAGGGGATGTGATTAAGGCAAAATCTCAATTGAGCGTAGGCTTTTTTGAGATTGCGGGGAATCTGGCTTTTTCCTTAGCGTCCCAGCTTGACCCTACAGTGGATAAAATCCCCCCTACCCCCCTTTTCCAAAGGGGGGAAAGGGGGGATTTCGATGAACACGGTGACTCCGAGCTTGTTGACCCAACTCTTGAAATATTCAAGCGTGCCCTTCTACTCCAAGAAGAAGGGCAAATAGATGAGGCTATCGACCTCTACAAAAGTGGATTGCAACAAGACCCAAACCGCGCCGAAGCGTATAATAACCTGGGCATCTGCTACGGCAAGAAAAAGCAGATCCATGAAGCGCGGGAATCCTACGAAATGGCTATCCGCTTGAAACCCCGTTTCCCAGAAGTATATAACAATCTCGGCTGGCTCTTGCTGGAAACCGGCGATACAAAACACGCCATCGAGCAATTCCAAAAAGGCTTAGAACTCGTGCCCAAAACATTTGCCCAGAAGGGGAACTTCGAGGTTGAACAACGCGAACGAATCTGGACGAATCTGGCGTGGGCATACCACGTCAAAGGTGATTACAAAAAAGCCATCGAAACCAACGAAGCCATCCTCCAAGAACATCCGCTGGCTCTCTACCCGCGTTACAATCTGGCTCTGGCGCATCTTCGCAACGGGAACATCAACGCCGCCGAAGAGGAATACAAAACGGCGTATAACCAAACATCGCGTCCCGACGAACCGGCTTATCGAAGCGCGGTGGATGATTTACAGAATTTGCTCAAGAACGGGATTCGCCCACGTGAAGCGCAGCAGATGTTGGAGATTTTGGAGTGGAGGAAATAGCAAAATATAGAAACATGAAAACGAGGAGACAAGAAAAGGAGACAATAACACGAGTGGTGAACTCTGTTTATTGTTGAAAAAAACGACGTGAAGCAGCTACAATCACCTGAACAATCTCGGATTGATAAGATTTTACAAAAATATCCAGAGTTGAAAATTAGAGATGTTGAAATTGTCCATGATGTGAGTATGGACACGCATCCGTATTATAGAGGCGTGAAAGCTTCGACACTAATTACAATTGATGGGACTTTCATTAAAATCAGTTCATCTGGGCTTGGACAGACGGAAGAAGAACTGACTCTTACTATTTTACATGAACATTATCATTTGCTCCATCCCAATGATTTGGGGTTTGGTTTTGAAGAGCGAGCTGAAGAATATGCTTGCAAGAGATGGGCGTCCATCAGGAGGAGGGCTAATGGAAAAAATAAATAGAAAAAAAAATAATTTGAGAATGATTAAAATTGGAACAGAATATCCTTCTATCGATGCATTCATTTCAGAATGGGGTTTCTGTACTAAATTCTGCCAAAAGTTACCGGTTTCAAAATTAACGGAGATATTGTCAGTTTCTCCATTAGCAGAAAAGAATATCGGAGGAGTTGTTGAAGCAAAAGTTGATTTTGACCCTCATCGGTATTTGTTTTGGTTTGAGAAAACAGGAAACGGCGTAGTAATTGCAGCAATTGAGAGATTGAGGCAGGTATCCCCCGAAAGCCTACCCGGCAGTTTTTGATTAGATTTATGGAGTGCGATGACCGTAGCGTCGCTGTCGCCACAGAGGGACGACGCTACGGGCGACATGATTGCGGGCATAGCTGGGCAAAAACCGAGTTTTTCCGAAAAACTCGGTTTCTATTACTCTGGCATATTTGTGCAACGGGGACATCAACGCCGCCGAACGGGAATACAAAGCGGTGTATAACCAAACATCTCGTCCCGACGAACCAGCCTATCGAAGCGCGGTGGATGATTTACAGACCTTGCTCAATAACGGGATTCGCCCGCGTGAAGTGCAGCGAATGTTGGAGGTCTTGCGGTGGAGGAAGTAGTTTTATTTTCACAATAAAATAACTACAAATTGCCCGTACCTAAATGAACGGGCTAACAACAAACAAAATGGAGGTAAAAAAATGAAAGCCCCAAAAATCAAATACAAAATAATCATCAGTTTAGCAACCATCTGCTTATCCTGTTTTTCTGCGGTTGCTATAGCCAAAGATTTGCATGTTCCCAGCGAATACAATACCATCCAAGCGGCTATTGATGCCGCGTTTCCTATGGATACGGTCATTGTAGCTAAGGGAATATACTCAGAAAGCATTGCGGTCAAGACTGGTCTCAAGGTTATCGGCGCTGGAAAAGAGGTTACAACGATTACGAATTCCAGCGGCGATTGCATTGTAAAGTTTGATAATGCCAGTTTCAGAACAGAATTCAGTGGATTTACCATAGACGGGCAAGGAGGAAATCTAAAGGGTATATATGCTACAAACAACTCCTCGCCAAATATCAGTGATGTTGCTGTAAAAAATGTAGGGGGAGAGGGAATCTACTGCCAAGGTGATCCTACTCTCAGCAATGTTAGGATTGCCGATACCGGAAGTTATGGTATCGACTGTCAGGGAAGCCTTACCCTCAGCAACGCTGAGATAGACCGGGCTGGGAGCAATGGAATCTATTGTACCAGCTCTTCTAATTTTTTAGATGTTACTATTAACAACGTGAAGGGCCCAGGAATCCAATCCTATGCTGATCTTAGTGCCAGCAACATTGCTATTGTTGATACCGGTAATATTGGAATCCAGTGTGGTAGTAAACTAACCCTCAGCCACACTACTATCAGCAAGGCTGGCGGGGATGGAATTACCTGCTCCAGTTATTCTAAAATCAGCGATGTTACCATTAATGATGTGAAAGGTAGTGGCATTAGTTGTGGCAATGATTCCACTATTAGTAATGCGACTATTGATGAAGCTGGCAGTTATGGAATCAAATGTGGTGGCAACTCCAGTATCAGTAACGTTACTATTGATAAGACTGGTAATAGAGGAATTAACTGCGGTCAGAACTCAACCATTGACAATGCCACTATCAGCGATGCGGGAGATGATGGGATCTATGTTGGTTACTCTTCTAACATCAGCAACTGTGAAATAACAAGGTCCGGTGGGGACGGAATTGAATGTTATGGTTATTCGGGAGCCACTAAAGTTACCAAGATTCGAAAATGTATCGTTGTGCAGAATCTGCAGAACGGAATATATGTCAAGGGAGATAAAGATATTAACCTTGGCACCATATCAGACCCAGGGCAAAACGAGATTTATTACAACGCAAAATTTGACGTGTTTAATGAAACAAACAGTAAAATCAAAGCTCTGGGAAACTGGTGGGGGCAAGCGCCACCGAATCCTCAGTTTCTCAGCGGAGAAGTTGACTACGGGCAGTGGTTGACGGAACCGCCCCTGTCCGGGGCACAGGTTGATAGCTCTGATGCCATTCCGCAAAATGTTCTCAGCCAACTTGAAACTGAGAGAGGCAAACGTTGGGCTGTCCTGATAGGGGTAAACCGGTATCAAGACACCAAACTTAGTTCGCTCAAATTTGCTGTCAATGACGTGAAGGATGTATATTCTACGCTTACCGACCCACAGGTTGGTTCATTTGATAAAGAACGCATCCATCTATTGATAGAGGATTCTGAGCAAACGTCTACGTTGGGTGAAGCCGTGTTGAAAGAGCCTACATTCCCCAATATCTGGGACAGTCTGAATAGTGTGGTAAAAACCGCTCAACCGGCCGACACGGTTTTAATCTACTTCTCTGGACACGGCATTGAAGAAGGCGACCAGACATGGCTATTGGCAAGCGATTCCAGATTGAGCATGCTTGACAGGACTGCAATTCCACTGGACGAAGTCAATCGCGTACTGTCGGAATGCCAAGCAGATTCCAAGATACTCATATTGGACGCTTGCCATAGTGGCGCTGTCAAGGATAAAGGCGGCTATGGAACAATGACATCGGATTTTAAAGATACGGCTTTCACTGCGGTTGCCGGCAAAGCTACGCTATCGTCTTCAGGATTGAACGAATCTTCCTATGACTACGACGAAAAGAGACATAGCGCCTTTACGTATTTCCTGTTGGAAGGGCTCAAGGGAAAAGCCGATAGTAACGCCGATAACATTGTAACCCTGATGGAGATCGGCGATTATGTGAAGACAGAAGTCCCTAAATGGGGGTTCAAAAGCGGCAAACAGCAAACCCCGATATTCAACTCCTACATTACGGGTGAGGTCATCCTAACTGGATGTAGCGGGCAATAAACGTAATGTTGGCAAACTATGAAGTCAGCATCGTAGGGCGTGCCGCTGGCTCGTTAAAAGCAGAAATAACAAGCTGGCAGCATGCTCTACAATAAACGACAGAAAGAGCGTTATGAAAACGAAAAAATTACCAATAATTTTGATCTTGCTCTGTTTTACGGCACTCTTGGCGATAGCACAAACCCTTGATGAGTTTGAACAGTGGAAAAAACAGGAGCAGGAACAGTTCCAACAGTTTAAGGATGAAAGAGATAAAGCATTCACGGAATTTCTGAAAAAGCAATGGCGGGAAATGCAGTTGATGCAGGGGCTTGTACCTGATGAGAAACCCAAACCGGTAAAAGCGCCTGTTTATACTCCTCCCTCAGATACTCCAAAAGAGCCTATCCCCGATGATAGCAAGATAATCAAAAAGATTCCGATACCTAAGCCACCTCCTGAAGTGCAACCAGAATTGAAAAAGCCTGTTCCCGATGCTTGGGAAAAAGGGAAAACCTTGAATTTTACTTTTTTTGACGCGCCGCTAACGGTTCATTATGATGAGACTCTAAAAGCGCCCTTCGGTAATGAGATTAACAAAGAAACAATCAGCGCGTTTTGGGAAGCGTTGAGCCGTTCGAATTATGATGGCTTCATAACGCAGGCTCAGTATTATAGAAAACAGATGAAGCTCAACGATTGGGGGTATTGTCTCCTCTTGCACAAGATAGGAGAAAATATTTATCAGGGCGACCAAAATTCAAGTTATATGTTTGTCTGGTTTATGCTGTCAAAATCAGGTTATATGGCGAAAATCGGTTACTATCAAGATAAGGTTTATCTCTTGCTACCGTCAGCAAATACTTTGTATGGCGCATCCTACTTTACTTATGGGGATGACAGCAATAGATTCTATGCGGTATCACTCGATAAATCTAAACAAGTCGTTAAAACGCTATATACCTACGATGGAACATATCCTGGCGCAGATAAACTTATAGATTTGACGGTTGATAGTTCGCCGAACATTAGAAATGTGGTTGTTAGCAAGAGGCTAACGTTCAATTATAAAGACAAAGATTACGTTTTACCCGTGAAGTTTAATAAAAACGCGGTTGACTTTTTCGAGGATTATCCACAGACGAATTTAGAGGTTTACTTTGACGCTCCGCTATCACCAGAGGCAAGTCTTTCCTTATTAACCGAACTTAGACCGCTCATTGAAGGCAAATCGGAAGTAGAAGCCGTCAACATTCTGCTCCGTTTCGTACAGACGGCGTTTTCTTACGAGGTCGACCAGGAACAGTTTGGCAGAGAAAAAGTCTTATTTCCTGAAGAGAGCCTATTTTATAATTATTCCGATTGTGAAGACCGCTCCGTCCTCTTTGCTTACCTTGTGAGAAAACTGGTAGGGCTGGAAGTCATAGGGCTGGACTTCCCTGGGCATATTGCGACTGGCGTGAGGTTTAACACTGATGTGACCGGCGATTACGTGATGTATCAAAACCAGAAATATATTATTTGTGACCCGACTTACATAAATGCGAATATCGGAATGTGTATGCCACAATTCAAAAATGCCAGTTTAAGTGTGATACGTATAAACAGATAGGGGAAAGAGGGCTAGATGGCAAGAGGGCAAATTGCCCCTCAAACTCTTAACCCAATAGCCCCCATGCCCCTTAACCCAATTATTCATAAAGCGTCCCCACCTGCCTGTGACGACCTGTCTGCGTGCAACGCACAGGCAGAAGGCAGACAGGTAAAGGGATGAAAGAACGAACTGCGTTTCTACACAGTTCGTGTTTACAACAAATAAAAACAAAATGTAGGAGGAAAATTAAAATGCAACGATTCATCAGCACATCGCTTATCATAGCGTTACTCGGTTTGATCATCCTGTGGACAGGATGCGGTGGAGGCAAGCAACCTGGCCCAACGGGGGAGATAAAAGTAGACGATACAATCAGTGTCCCTGATTGGTTTCTCAATCCGCCCGAAGACCCAGACCACCTCTATGCCCCTGCCACAGCCGCAAAAAAAGACATGCAGTTGGCTATCAACACTGCAAAGCATCAAGGAGAAGTGTCCATCACCGGACAGATAGAAACCAAAGTGTCTGCGCTGTTCAAAAACTTCATGGAAGAAGCAGGAGCAGGTGAGGATTCAGAATTGCTTGCTCTAACAACTTCTGCTTCCAAATCGGTCGTTTCGGACAGCATCAATTTCTGCAAAGCTGCAAAGCAAGAGGTAAAAAAAGAGGGCACCCTCTTTCGCGCCTACGTTCTGATGGAAATGCCCATTGGGGCAGCCTACGCTGATATGATGGCACAGGT
>DTYX01000160.1 GCA_012961655.1 Candidatus Poribacteria bacterium | reverse complement strand
TATAAGAGTGTCAAGTTTTCTGTGGTACTTTGAATTGACGACGGAAGTTCTGTGAGTAAAACAGTGCAAATTTCAAATTCCTTGCGCTTAAGCAGGCGTCCCCGCCTGCGGTATCGTGGCGCGGACGCCACTCTCAATTATAAGGGATAAGATGAATCAGGCTTTCCCCTTAGCGCGTCAAGGTTCTAATTATACCCGGCATTCGAAAATCGAAGACTGACTATTCGAAAATCGAAGACAATCCATTGTAATTTTATATTGCCTGCTTTTTTACCCTACCTTTTACCCCATCTTTTTTCATGTCTGACCTCTTCCAAATGCTTGTTACGTCTACTAATATCGGATGTTACTATCGAACTTCCTTTCAATTGCTCAACAAATTCTATCGTATGGTATAATTTTTGCTTTCTAATAAAGCAAATGAGGGTATTTTATAAATAATTTTCATTCATTTGACTGGGGCTGAGGAAAAGGCTGAGTTGAAAATTTCTCCGTTGCAAATGAACACCTACGAGGATGAAAATATTGGGTATAGATGAGTTTGTTTTGATTTTTGATGAAGATAATTATCTCCATCGAAAGGGATTCACGAAAGGGGAAGTAAAGGCATGCCTGAAGGAAGGCAGCTCAAGATACTTATCGCAGATAGCGACCAGTATGCCAGAGAGCTTATAAAAAAGTGGGTAACGCGCGTGGCAAACCTTGAGATTCTGGAGGCTCAATCCGGTTTTGACGCTATTTTCATTACGCGAACGGAGATGCCAAATGTTGTTATTTTGGATGTATTGTTGGATGGAATAGATGGATATCAGGTCTGCAAACACCTGAAAGAAAATCCCCAAACAAAAGATATCCCCATTATTCTGTTATCAGTGGAAGGACAAGAACCGAATGTTCGAGCAAAAGCATTAAGTTTTGGCGCCTCTGATTATATTGCCAAACCTTTCTATGGACCAGAGTTGCTGGCCCAAGTACGGACTGTCTTAGTTTCTGAGGAGATTAAACTATTAGCGGAGCTATTGTGTTCATAAGTAAAGGTGCGCGAACACTTGTCCTCGGACGAAGTGAAGGAATGGAGGAAATAATTATGCTAGACCACGATGCTTCCACGATAGAAGCGGGCCTGCCCTCGAGCGAAGTGAAGGGACGTTCCACAACTCTTAAGCCTGTCCTCGAACGAAGTGAAGGGTATGAGGCAATTCAACAGGAGATGGTGCCTGCTCTTGCTGATGCATTTTCAGCCTTTACCGATTCTGCTATGAATCTCTCCGTGACATATAAGAATTTGGAAAAGCAACTAGAGAGAGTTAATAAGGAGCTAGAGATAAAAAATCGGCAATTGAATGAAAGTCTTCAGGAAAAGGAGCGGCTGGAAAATTACCTGCGTAGTATTTTGGAGAGCATGAACAGTGGAATCATAGCAGTAGACCTTGATGGCAATATTACGATGTTTAACAAATCGGCGCAAAATTTTTGGGGGATTCCCGCTTCGGAGGCAATAGGCAAAAAATATCAGGAAGTTATCAATAAAGAAGCTCCTATACTAATGGATACATTGAAAACATTGCTACCTTACTCTCATGAAGAGGTCATTCAATCGCCAAAAAACGGCGCTCTGAATGTGGAAAGCTCGACTAGCTTAGTGAGAGACGAGAACAATCAAGTATTGGGCGCTTTGGAGGTAATGGTTGACCTTACCGAATGGCGAAAGTTAGAGGAACAGGTCCAAAGGGTGAAGACATTAGCGGCTATGGGTGAAATGTCTGTATCCATTGCCCATGACTTGAGAAATCCCCTCGCTGCTATTCAACTGTCGGCTGAAACGCTTCAAAATGGTGAATGTTCTGCGCAAGAGCGACGCAGAGTGACTACTGATATTCTGGAGGGGGTAAATTCTATGAACAAGACTGTTTCAAACCTATTGAGCCTCACTCGTCCTGTTACATTAAATCTTCAAATAGTCAATCTAGCGCGCTTGTTGGATGATGCTTTGCTTCTGTGTGACTATGCTCTGAGACAGAATAAAATAACGGTCATCAAAGATTATCCTAAATGGGGTCTCAACTGCGAAGTGGACCCAGAGCAGTTTAGACAGGTCGCCTTAAATTTGATATTGAACGCTGTTGAGGCGATGCCGAATGGAGGCAATCTGAAAATCGGCGCCCGAAATCTTGAAGATAATTCTCTGATAGAATTGAGATTTGAGGATAATGGAATTGGTATTCCGCAAGAATTACACCAGAAGATTTTTCATCCTTTCGTCACGACAAAGAAACGCGGAATGGGGCTAGGGCTATCCATTGTACATAAGATTTTATCCTCTCATTCCGCTGGAATAGCTGTCGAAAGCAAAGAAGGGGTGGGAACCAAATTTATAATTCATCTATCC
>DTYX01000159.1 GCA_012961655.1 Candidatus Poribacteria bacterium | reverse complement strand
TTTTGATAAAGATAATTAGCCACGGATACACACGGATACACCCGAATTCTGGTGAATTCGGCTACGATAAAATCAGTAAAAATCAGTGTTTAAGTAGCCGAACACTTTTCTAATCCTCTATTTTATAAGCTATTTGGGGCTTTTCGAGAGAACTCTCCAAAACGCGCAACCGTCTTGACAAACTCCTGCGGTATGCCGATGTCATATCTCTCCCCTTTCACGACACAGGCGTACAGACCATCTTGCTGCATGAGAGTTGCCATCGCTTCTCGCAACTGGAATTCACCGCGATGTCGAATGTCATGTCGGATGTTGTATTCGAGGATTTCAAAAATTTGTGGCGCCAGAACATCGATTCCGAAGTTGCAGAAGTACATCCCTGTCTTCAGCGATGTTACCCGCAGGTGCTTTCGGGCATATTCAACATCCGGCTTTTCCTTTAAAATTGTTACTTCAAAAACTTGTGGTTCACAAAGTAAGCGTTGAGCAAAACGAACAGGTTCATCCGACCTATCTGCGTGCCCCGCGCGGGCAGGGATTTTTCTTCCTTGAATAGCGCCGAAGGATTTTAATTGTTCCTCCGGTGTTGGGGTGACAGTTGTCACCGATTTGCCGTATGTTAAAAAAACATCGATAGCCTGTTTTGCGCAGCGAGACGAACTTTTAGAGATATAAATGTGGTCGCCCAATAGCAGCAAAAACGGCTCATCACCGACAAAATCTTTCGCACAGTATACGGCGTGTCCAAATCCCTTCTGTTCGTCCTGAATCACGTAAGTTATCCTGCGACCTAATTCAAGGATTGCCGCCGCTCGCGCCCGCAAATCTGGTCTTTGTTTGAGGACTTCGCTGATGTGGTATCTACAGTCTTCAGAAAAGTATGCGTTGACAACATCGCGCTGGTCGTCCTGTGTAACTAAAAACACTTCCTCAATTCCCGAAGCGATAGCTTCTTCGATGATGATTTGAATAATCGGTTTGGCGATGCCGTCGGTATCGACGATGGGAAACAACGCTTTGATGGTCGCTTTGGTGGCGGGGAATAACCGCGTGCCGTAACCCGCTATCGGAATGACACATTTTTTTACCGGTTTGACATTCATCTCATCCTCCGTTTTGAGTTGCAAAACCTGTTATTCTTATCTCAGCAATGGCTAAACAGCAAAAGGGCTAAAGGACAATTGTCATCTTGTCGTCTTGCCATCTTGCCCACCTCAAACGTAGTGTTCCCCATACTTAAAGGTTTCTCAGATGTCTGTTGGCAGCACAGACATAGCGATATTTTAGCTTTCCAAATGCCACTGCGCCTGGGGAGGAGCCGGTGAATATTTCAGCGTCGATTCCCGTTTTAGCTTTGTAATGTGAGATTACTTGCTCAAGCGCGTTCGATACATCACCGACGCAAAGCGCTGCAACCGTCCCGCCGCCGCCACCTCCTGTAATTTTAGCGCCGAGAAATCTCCCCTGCACCCCTTTAGCAAAGGAGGGAGAGGGGGGATTTTCACCGAGTTCACGGATTTTGTTCACTATTACATCGGTGTTCGATGAACCCAGGCCGACACGCTGTCGATAGCTCCAATGGGACGCGTACATCAATTTGCCCGCTTTGATTAAATAAGGTATCGCTGAATTTAGGTCAGGGGCGTTATGCGCTGATTTCATGGATTCGATAAACTGTTGAACGCGAGCGTGTTCATAGATGGGATGTTCAACCCTGCTGCGGACGCGATAGGTTTTCTTTGGGTCAATCGTTGTTATCGGGTCAATTGTTTCGCCGTATCGGTCTAAAAATTCCCCTCCATTGATTTCTTTTGGCAGAACATCCCAGTATTTTTGTCTGAATTCTTGTACGGGAAGTCTGCAGAGATAACCGTTTAATTCTTCGAGATGAAATTCCTTGCTGAGGATGGTAAGCCCCATGAACGCCGCTGTACGGGTATCGGTGTATGCAGAACCGGCTGTGCTGCGTTTCACTCTGGAGTTTATCCCAACGAGATACGTATTTTCAGGCAGTTCTACCAATCCCAAAATTTTATCCGGCTGACATAAAATTGATACAACTTTGCCTTCTTCACCAGCCACAGACGTAATTTGATCCATTATACCGCAGGGCGCGCCCACGACTCTATTTTCGACAATCTGCGCCAGTCGAGCGATTTCAAGGGGCTCTAAATTCAGTTGGTACTGTTCGTTTATCGAAACCATCGCGGCAATTTCAATGGCAGCGGAGGAACTAATACCTGCCCCCATCGGCACATCGCTTTGCATGACCATATTCAAACCATGTCTAAATCCTCCCTTCCCCCCTTTTCCAAAGGGGGGATAAAGGGGGGATTTTCCCTCTTTCAACAGAACGTAAAATGCCCCAAGTATATACCCGGCCCATGATGTCTTCACATCGCGTTGAAAAAACTGATTTATCTCCCCGTAAGTTTTTAAATCATCTCCCCTGTAGAAATCGTTGAGCGATATTCTTAGCCAAGGTTTTAGTCCTTCGGATTCGACGCCAATGCTGAAAATCTGCAATTGTTCATCCTGCCGCAACTGACTGCCCATGACGACAGCGTTGGATAAAGTCGCCTCGAATACATTAGCGCCACAGTAATCGGCTATCCCACCCATCAGGTCGAGTCTTGCCGGGGCTCTCACGACGATAATATCGTTTCGGTTATCAAAACTAAATTCATTGTAAGCGATGCCGCCGCTATCCTGAAGCAATGCTTCGAATTTCAGAACGTCTCTCTGTTTAATGTCATTTCGAGCAATAAGTTCAATAGTCATAGCTTTCCTCAAATCACCCGAGATGGTGCAGATGCGAGTCTCGGACTCCGCTTTGTGGAAATGTTTGGCATGCATAGGCGACAATTAAAAGTCAAATGAACCAATTCCATCTCATCGTTCCTCTTCTTTCGGCTACAATAATCTTTTCAAGTTAATGCAGCACTAGCGAAAACAGATAGTGCATGATGATTTTGCAGATGTTTTGTGCCTCATCAACAAAACAGAAGTTGAAGCAACTAAATTTCATCACCTGATAGCATAGTTTTCGCCAGTGCCATATTGAGAATCAGTAGATATCATCTAGCTAAAGAGCAGAGCAATTATCTACCCGCTTTATTCATTCTTGTCCTCCTGCTCTTCTGGTGGTGGCGTCTCTTCTGCTTCCTTCTCTTCTTCAGTCTCTTCGGGCGGCGTTTCTTCTTCCGCAACCGGCGTTACTTGCTCTTCAGGTTTTCTACGGAGAGCCCAAAATACAATAATCGCGATGATGAGAACTATTACTACGATGATAACTACCCACAACCAAGTTGGCATTGGAAATCACCTCCTTATGAATCTAATTCCCATAAAGAACACGTTATAAAGTCTATCAGAAAGTCACCTGAAGGTAAAGAAAAAAATGTCCACGTTTTCGCTTTGTTACTCCGGGACTAGCGAGAATTGTCTCGCATCGGCTGATTTCACGTATACAAATTTTTGCCAAAATAGTCATTGGGTTGTAACGTCAGATTGCCTTCTAACCTGCTTCTAAAAATCTCGCCATCTCCTCATACTCAATCCCGCCTGTCAAGTCCAGAAAGATATCCTCTAAACTCAGACCATTCACTCCCTCGCTCCGACGCAATTCTTCCATTGTCCCAACAGCGATGAGTTGACCTTTATTGATGATACCGATACGGTCGCACATGCCTTCAGCAACTTCAAGAATATGCGTCGTCATGAACACAGTACATCCTCTATCACATAGTGCTTTAAGAATTTCTTTAGCGGTGCGGGCGCTTTTCGGGTCTAAACCGCTGGTGGGTTCGTCGAGGAACATCACCTTCGGTTCTTGCACGATAACCGAAGTCAACAGTAACTTCTTCTTCATCCCATGAGAATAGCCACGAATCAAGTCATCCACAGATTCAGTCAGGTCGAATAATTCAAAAAGCTCATCCATCCGTCCTTCAGAACGCTTAGGTTCGATTTCATATAAATCAGCGATGAATCGAACAAATTGTCGTCCCGTCAGCGTTTCGTAAAGATGAGGCGTATCGGGCAACAGCCCCGTCACTGCTTTTGCTTGCAGTGGTTGCTTTTGGATGTCGAAGCCACATATAGTCGCGGTACCAGACGTTGGCTGCAAAAGTCCCGTCAGCATGTTGATGGTAGTTGTCTTGCCGGCGCCATTAGGCCCCAGAAAGCCAAAAAGTTCACCAGAACCGATATTTAGCGACAGGTTGTCAACGGCAGTAAGTTTATCGAAACGTTTCGTGAGATTTTCAGTGATTATCATAATAAAGGCTCGAGGACTTACAAACGCAGACAACAAGAACGTCTGCGCTCAAATTGATTACCTTCGAACTCTAGGCGAGTTCGGCTACTACGCCAATAGTTATAGAAGTATTGTACTTAATATTATATTATGTTACGCTACATTTAGCAACTAAATATTTTAGGAGATACAAATTCTCAAAGGTGATAGCAGCATTTATCCGTA
>DTYX01000158.1 GCA_012961655.1 Candidatus Poribacteria bacterium | reverse complement strand
GTCGTAAAGTAGACGCCATCACCTTGTCCCTCGGCGCCGTGACAAGGCACACAGTATTTGTTGTAAAGCCTTTCACCCTCCCTGATTGTGAAGGTATCCATAACAACGTCCGAATCCTTTTGAAGGTTGTCCTCTTTTTTAGCGCAACCAAAAGCGATAAGAAGGTAAAAAGCTAAAGAAAAGATGGCGAATATCGTCGCCAGCTTAGGTTGCCATTTGAGTATTTTGAAGTGATTGTTTCTATTTTGCATCTTCTCTCCCTAAACATTTCGCTCGTGCGTGGCTGTCATCCTTCCATTATTCCAGTCAAAAGGGAAAAGCGGGAAATCATTTTGCTGAAAACATTGCATCTGATGATATTATTTCAGGTTCATCAAAAACTTCACTAGAAGAGTCGTCTCTTCATCATTGAGATTATAAATCGGCATGATGATATCGGGAATTAAAGCTCGCGGATTTTTCAAGTGCATGAAAATATATCCCGGCTTGAGTCTATCTCCCACTTTCGTTAATTCGGGGCCGACGCCTCCGCCTTCCCGTCCAATTTGGTGGCAGACGTTGCACGCTTTCTGGTAATAGAGTTTCCTCCCCGAGGCGATTTCGTCTGAAGTAACCGTTTGTCCATACAGAAATCCTTCGGGAATTTCAGTGGTAGTGAGAATAGTTTCTATATATCTTAGGATGATTTCCACCTCTGAAGGGGAGAACTGTCCTCTAATCATCTTAGGCTGTGGAGAGATTTGGAACTTGGGCATCTGTTTCAGCAGTGGTCTGATGATGTCCGGCCGCTCAAGAAATTCCCTCAGCCAATCTCTTTTCACCTTGCTGCCTTCAATTGTTAAATCCGGTCCGAAATCGCTGCCTTTTCCTTTAATAGCGTGACAGGTCAAGCATTTTAATTCATCGGCAATCGGGGCAAATTCGCCAGTGAGTTCATAATCGCTTTTTTTGCCCCGGACGCGAAATCTCAGCGGCATATTTTCAATCTCTTCAGGGGTAAAACCCATCAACAGGGTGACCAAGGGAGCTACTTCATCATCGGGAAATTTATAATTGGGCATCATCAGGTTATCTCTGAATACGCGAGGTGTTTTCAGTTTGCTGGAAAGAAAAGCCTCTCGAGTTTGTTTGAGTTCGCCGGAAAGTTTTCCAAAATCGAGCCGTTCCATCGGTTTGCTGCCGATAGATGAAAGTTCTGCGGCGACGTTTTCCTCCATCTCGCTGCGTCTGAGATAGGGGCCGATTTTCTTCAGCTCTTCGGTGCCTTTTATGTTATGACAGCCGAAGCAGCCGTAATTTTTAATCAACTGCGCTCCTTTTTCGATAGATACTACATCGATAGGCTGAGACGTCTCAAGCTTCGCGTCCTCCAAATCCCAATCGACAAACTCACTTTTGATGTATTCGACGAGAAATTCAATTTGTCCATCTGTAAGACGATAGCGAGGCATGCTTGTATCTGGATAATAAGTCTGCGGATTTTTAGTCCAATCAACCAACCAATCTTTTCGGAGCTTGCTTCCTGCTATACTAAGGTCGGGCGCATATACCTTTTTAAATGCCCCCCCCAGTTCATTGGCTACATGGCAGATGCTACATCTCGCCTCGCTGTAAACAATTTTGCCCCTATCCGCCAGTTCATAATCTATCTCTTCTTCAGATAAAACGTCGGACCTTTCATCCACGGACAAACTGAATAAGTAGTCGGCTACCGCTTCAGATTCTTCGATGGAGAAATCGTAATCGGGCATCCTCGCTTCAGGCAGGATATTTCTTGGCTCTTCGAACCATTTTTTAAGCCAGGAATAGCTGACTTTTTTACCGATGTCGCTCAATGGCGGACCTGTTTTCGGCATATTTTCATATCCCGCGATTTTGTGGCATCCGTAGCATGCATATTTTTCGATAAGCTCTTCGCCTTTTGATAGCATCGGAGCCCCCCTGAGTCCTTTAATGTCAGAGTGGCACTTCTGACAAGTCGCCTGCGCGAGTTCGCCTTCCAACATCGGTTGCGGAAAAAATTCAACCTTGCCATGAGCTTTTTCCGTCGATGACGTCGCCCGCCCTTGTCCGTGATGGCAGACGGTACAACCAAATTTGTCGGTAGGATGATTTTTCAGGTAGATAAAATCGCCAGGGTGTTTGGCGAACGGCTGCTTGTTTGTCCAGTTTACGGGTTGGTCAATTCCGATATGACAGGATTGACATCGGTCAGCTTTATTCATATCTTCGATGTATGTCTGCCGAATTTTTATCTGGGGCTTCTTTAAAGATTCCAGTAACCTTTCGAGTTCCGCTTTCCTGGCTATGGGCGGGAAATTATCAAGTTGTTCTAAATATCTATCAATATCAGCGGTGAGTTTTCTCATCTTTTTTAAAAGGGCATTGCGTTTTTTTTGAATCTCATTCTCCTTGCTTTCAAGATTCGCGACTTCTCTTTTCAACCCTTCCACTTT
>DTYX01000157.1 GCA_012961655.1 Candidatus Poribacteria bacterium | reverse complement strand
AATCCTTTGCAGGGCGTTCTCGATACTGGAATTAGCTCTCTGCTTATAAGCCTGCTTCAATATCAATCGGGCGAACAGCGTCGCCTCGCGGTCGGAACCGTCGGATACGTCCAAGCCGTACATGCCGTCATCGTTTTGATGTCCCAATAGCCAATTTACCAGCGCATCGTCCAACCGTTCGCCAGCGGCTAGCTGGACTAATCCGTATGCGCAGGTTGGATAAGTGTTGGAAGAGAGCCACCCTTCAAAACGGCCATCTTCGGCTTGCAAGCCGAGTAAAGATTTAACGCCACGTTGTATGGATTGTTCGATTTTTTTCATCATAGCTTGACTACTCCTAATAAGAACACGAAATAAAATCCTTCCCCTTTATAAGAAAAGTATGGTATACTAAAACAATTGAGTTTCATTCTTCGTCAGAAAACAGAAGTTTTACAAGGTGACTTCAATTTTTAAAAGAGGTGTTATAAGATGCCAAAAGTAACTATCAGAAGCAAAGATGTTACCACAAAAGGGGCCCGAAAGATATTTCGTGAAGCCGCAAAGCAGGCAACGCCGGAAGTTGTGCTTGGTGAACTACTAAAGGAATTGAAGCAATTTGAGCAAAAATTTTCAATGAGCACCGTCGAATTTTATCGCCAGTATTGCATGGGCGAGATGGGCGACAGCCGCGACGTGATGCGCTGGGCTGCTTTCTATGAGTCTTATATGAATGTGGTAAAAACCTTAATGCCGAAATCTCCTGAGAATAAGAAAAGGTGAATATATGAGAGATATCCATCGATACTTTGATATTATCCATAGTATCATCATTCATAGTATAGCAATGGACTATGAAGTCGAATATTTGCCTACCAGCCAGACAGAGGGATACATAGGCGGCACTGTTATCACAGCGACTGTCCCCAATTTACAAAAGGTTCTTATTGAAATTGCCACATTAATAGAATATTCACAACCTTAACTCCGTTTTCACAGTTTATAATCTATATCCTTACTTTGCTTAGAGGTTCACGTGTAAATTTTCCCTATGGTACAGCCTTTGTGAGGAACAAAATTGCAAAGGGAGTCGCCATGATAGCCGCTTCTTGAGCTCCCGCCTCCCAACTTCCATCTGGCCGCTGTTGGCTAAGCAGGTAAGCCGCGGCTTCCTCGTACCAGTTACGTTCACCAATCAAGGGTTGTTCAGGTGGAATCGTCATAGCGCGCTGGAGGGCAAGAAGATAGTAGTAATGCCAATCATAAGCGCCTGGGTTGCTTGTGATGGTGTAGTGGCGTTTGAGCCACTCCAAACCTTTCTGAAATTGTGGGTCTGTTGTGGGAACGCCACAAATCTTAAGAACCATCAACGCTGTCGCGGTCATGCTACCGTAAGAACTCGCCGCCCAGGGGCTGCCGACATCAAGACCGCCATAGCTCCAGCCGCCATCTTCACGCTGCATACTTTTCACCCAATCAGCAACCTGCTTGAAAACCTCTTCTGGAATCTGGATTCCCCATTTTTGCGCCGCATACAGTGCAAAAATAACATACTGCATGTGCGCCATATCTGGGAAAGCTCCATAGCCCCAGCCGCCGCGGATTTGCATTTTGAGGAGACGCTCAGTGGCGTAGGTTACCTTTTCGAGGTATTTTTCCTTGTTTCCTGTCGCTTGAAGCGCCAAAATCCCCGCGGCGAAGTCGTAGGAATCATTCCACTCTTCCCAATTTGGGACAGGAGCATGATGGAGCAGATAGTCGATTCCATCTGCCACTGTCTGGTCGGATTCAGGCACTCCCGCATGGAGAAACGTCATCAATGCTAACGCGGTCGCCCCAGGTCCGATGACAGGGTTCCAACCACCCTTAGTCTCGGGGTTGTCCTTCTTCAATACCTGCTGCTCCGTCAACGGTTTCCCACATATCATACAGCGGCCAAGAGATTTAGCAAGAAAAGCGGGATTCTCATGTCCATCTGGGCAAAGCACGTATAATTCTCCTTGTTGAGTGCGTAGCCAATTTAATCCCTTTTGGATAGCCGCTTTAATCTCAGATTGGCTGGGTTTGGGAAGTGTCAATGCCCTACTGGTAATTGTGCGATACCCCTGATTGTTGGTTTCGTCAGCTTCGGCGATTGCGTTGTCCGGGTCAACCACGACGTAGATGTCCTTGCTTCCCGCTTTCGCTCGCCATTTTACTTCTGCCTTGTTTTTCTGTCCGCTTCCTAAGCCGATTATGACATCGCCTTTCTCAATTTGCAAGCCCCATTCATCGGGAGTTCCTTCAAAAAAACGCACTTCAATGTCATCTCGCGCTTCCCCACCTTTGTTGGACACAAATACTGTGATTGTGACGGATTCGCCCTCTACGGGATTTTCCGTTGAGAAGCGAATATCTACTGGAGCGATGGTGAAATCGGGAGGCGGTGTGCCAAATGTAAAATATGAAAAACCAGAGAAAAGGCTCAATGAAACGATGAAAATTCGGATTGTCTTTAAATATTTTTGAGTTCGTTGTAACATCTTCTTTTTGTCCTTTTAATTTCAAAATACAAGTTTTGCACCACGGAGTGCAATTACGAAGTCATTGCACAAATGTGTGCAGTTTCATTGTTGTTAGCAAGCTGTCAAAAGGAAGAATTATGACAAAGGAAGTGAAAAAAGGCATCACGGCAAAAGGGCAAGTGTCTGCCTTGCCGTTTTGCCATCTTGCCTCTGTCATAAGATACTTCCAAGGCTCTCTTTGTTTCCTTCCCCTGATATAACTAGCAACTTGAGTTAAGATAATAGTTGCAATCTCTATGCCATCAGTTGTAAGTAATAGCACACACAACCCATTGCTTGAAAGTTTGCAGCGTTATCCAATTCTTGGACAATTCTATTCTGACTTTTTTAAGCAGCCCCAAATAACAGTTAGCTTTGCTTTATCATTAACAGGTTTGTAATCCGTTTTTGATTTCTCGCGCAACCACGGTTTATATACCACTTTGCCAGAAATACAGTTTTTACATGGTCCGTCTGGATTTCCCCAATAATTTTGTTGGGCGGAAACAATATCCCTACCCAAATTTACCACATCTCCCTCTTTGTTATCATAGATGAGATTCAATCCAGGGTCCGTTGTTGTTCCAATATCCGCTTTGGCGTTATCAAGTAGAATGCCGAATGTATTCTGCGTAATAAGGTTGCGTCGAATTGTGGGCGATGCGTTAGTACACTCGATGCCGGCAGCGTCATTTCTTTTCAGTGTATTGCCTACAATGACAATTTTTCTATCGCTGCTGGAAATAATCATACCCGCGCCTTCATTATCCATCACCCGATTCTCTTCAATCAAGGCCTCTGAATCTGTCGTGATATATATCCCGACATTGAAACTTTCATTGATGGTATTGTGTTTCACGGTCACTTTGGAAGCCTCAGAACTGATGCCGTGGTGGAAGCCGGCAATCGTCATATTTTTAACGGTTACCTCCGCATTGCGGCAAAAAATTCCGAAATGGCTGTCTTTAGTGCCGCCTTTAAGCAAAAAATCAGAAATCGCAGCGCCTTTTACATTCAGTGCCTTGACGGTCAAATTCAACACTGATGTTTCGCCAGCGCCTTTTAGAGTGACGCCATCTTTGAGTGAAAGTTCCTCTCGATATCTTCCTGGAGCGACTGTAATCGTATCGCCCTTTTTAGCAACATTGAGCGCCGCTTGAATCGTCTTTTGTTCTTTGGGAACTTGAATGACTTTAGCTTCGGCGACTACCATCACACCGAAAATCGCTATATAAACAAGTGCTAATATTGATATAAGTTGTCTAACTCGCATATCTATTTTCTCAAAATTTAGATTTGGTTGTCAATTGCCTTGGAAAATTGGGTCGATGTGAATAAAAGCTTTTTGAATAAGCGGTAGCGCTTCGACTCGGTCGCGGGCGGCGATTCCTATTTCGTGCGCATCTTTAACGTTCAATAGTTCGTCTACTTCAATATGTAATTCTACATGAACGACATCGCCGACATAATGGGCTCTTAAGTCATTGATTCCTTTTACTCCGGGAATTTGCAAAACCTCTTTTTCAATAGATTGGACGATATTGTCTGGTGGTACGCGCCCCATTAAGTAATGCAGATTCTCGTAACCCAATGCCCAACCAGAATATATAATCCATATTCCTATCAAAAGCCCGGCGATGTGGTCCCAATATCCTCCGACTAACATCCCGAGGAGCGCCACCAGTGATGCAAAAACATCATTCCGCGAATCGACAAAACTCGCTTCTAAAGCGGGGCTATGATGTTTCTTAGCTGTAATCTTGTTACTTACGATAGAGAAAATCATCACGTCGACAGCAATGATATTGCGTATAACAACGTGTTCTTCAAAGATTCCCAGAAAAGCATCCTTGATAATAGTGGCGCCCAAAAGCGCCGCAAAAATTGCGATAACGAAACCTGCAATCGGCTCAGCGCGGCGATGTCCAAAAGGATGATTTCTATCGGCTTGCTTGTCCTGTAAACTTACACTGATATGGATAGCCGAATAAGAAAAGACATCGAGAAAGGAATTTAGCGCGTCGGATAGAAGCGCCATACTTTTGGCAAGAATACTCGCCCAAAGTTTCAAACCAAAGAGTATAACTGAAAGTCCGATACCTATACGTGTTAGATAATTCTTTCGCAAGATGTACAACTCCGCTTAAACGAATTACGAATTAAATTGGAAGGGGAAGGGTAGCTAAAATGTAACTCCCACCAATTTTAAGAATTCTGAATTCCGAATTGCGAATTGTCGCATTCAGCGACAAAAAGTTAAATATTCGTATCAGGTTTATAACGCACATTCTGCCATCTTACACAATGCCATTGAGCAACTTTCGATAATAAGTGAAGTTTTCCCATGAGATATCAGGCGGTATAGCGTGGTCAACGCCGGGGACATAGCCGCCTTCGAGCATAACGGATTTTTTCGACATCACCATTTCAGCGATAGCATCCTTGTTCGACGCCAGAACTCGCTTATCCATCCCGCCGCCGATGATAAGGTCTTTCCCGAATTTTTTCCGCAACTGAACGACGTCCATTCCGGCAGCGACTTCCATCGGATAGATGAAATTGATGCCGCATTCCAGCCACAGCGGGATAAGTTCTTCTACATTGCCGTCGCTGTCCAGCATGATGATATCGATTCCCGCGCTATGCAGTAAGTCCGTGATTTTTCGGTATCCGGACATCATGAACTCCCTCACATGCTTGGGGGAGATGAGAGAACCAGCTTTGTAAGCCATGTCCTCCCACATCTGCGCATAATCGAAATCGACATCGAAGACAACTTTTTTCAAGACCTCAACGACAAAATCGGCGATATAATCCATCATTTCGTGTACGAATGCGGGGTCATCGTACAACATAACCGTGATATTCTCGACGCCCATCCAATTCCGCAGCCATCCGAATAAGCTGCCGGCGTTGACGCCGAGTGGATAGTCTCGATTGCGGTACTGTTCTTTAAGCTCATCCCAATTTTTCGCAATACGCTTCGGGTCGTTGGGGTCAAGACGTCGGACAAAATCATTCTTCCAATCGTCGCGCGTCTGTAATGAAAATCTGAGATACTGAGGCATAGCAGGCGGCGGTGTATCCTTTCGGATTTTCTTGATGCCGCCGTCGCCGTCGCGATAGATGCGGTATTCGTCTGTTTCGTCGAGCACTTCGTAATTAATTGCGGGAATCAACCCCAAATTCACCGGAGCGCCCACTAGCGGGTCATATCCCGCTAGCTCAGCTAATGACTTATCTTTGGGCATGCCCTCCCGCTGCCAACGCTTTGTCGTTTTCTCATAAGGCCCCATCTCCCAATGAAATAGGCGGTCGAAGGGCTCATAGTGTGTTATGGCGTGATAACGTTCTCTGCTGTTCATGATATTTCTATATTTCTCTAATTTATCCACTGAATCACGACCTCCGTTAAGCATAGAGCGTAAAGTTTCACGTTTTATGAATGCGTAAAACAGTGTCAAAATGTGGTTAGGAGCTTAATGTATATCGTAAAATCTGGTCTATACATACCATTAGTGCTCAGAAATGTTGTCGAAGGTTACGAAATATAACAGCGAATTCAAGGATT
>DTYX01000156.1 GCA_012961655.1 Candidatus Poribacteria bacterium | reverse complement strand
TAAATTAAATAAATTATTAATAATTAAATAAAAACAAAAATGACAGAAAAATTACAAGAAAAAAAGTATCAATCATTATCTCACGGATTAGGTATTACAGGATTAATATTGGGAATAATTACTTTATTAGTTTCATTTATTCCTTGTTTTGGAGTATTTGCTTATTTAATCGGAATAGTCGCAATTTTAATATCTTTAATTGGTTTAGGAATTGCAATGAAATTTAATCACGCAAAAGGGTTACTTATTGGTGCTTTAATTACTGCATTTATAGGCTGTGGAATTGCATATTCTCAATACTCTGCAATGAAAGGAACAGTAGATGTAATGGAACAAGAAATGGAAAAACTTGAAAAAGAAGCAGAAAATAATAAATAAAGATTATCTAATTGTTAATTTAGCAATTCTTATAATTTTCATTATTGGTTTAATCTATCTTTTAACGCTAAAGGAAACATTTACGTGTTATTACAAACAAAACTTCAATGTTTTATGTAAAACTTGTGGATTGACAAGAGATTTTAAGTCAATTTTAAAATTCAAAACTATGGATTTAATTAACCCATTATCTATTGGTTATTTTAAATCTATAGTTATTATTTTTATTTCAAGAATGATTATGATATAGAGTTTAGAAACGCTCAAGGCCAGTCCCGGCGCCGAAGATGCTTGTCTAAAATGTCATACTGCTGATTATGTCTTTGACCCGAATATCACTCTGGATAAAGCGCAATTAAACAACGATTGCGCTGTCTGCCATGAAGACCATATCAGCCAAGGAATATTCGTTGGCGTCGAACCTAAGTTATTAAAACCGAAAGCGGAGGTATGCAACGACTGTCACAGCGCAGGCGGCGCAATACCTGGCGAAAAACCTCCTTCAGCGCAAGTAGAAATCTTTTCTGGAACAGGTGGGACAGGTGTTGGTGATTCTCCTGGTGTTCACTACACTTTGATGAAAGACCAAGATGGTTGCGCTACCTGCCATATATTCAAAGAGAAGGAAGACGAGGTGTCAGAGGTCGGAGGACATACATTTAAAGCGAACACAGCGGCTTGTCTGAAATGTCACACTGACCCAGAAAAGAAGCGCGATGAGGCTCACCAACAAATCTCAGAAAAGCTGTCTGAGCTGGAACCCCTCATTGAAGCGTTCGAAAAGAAAGAATCAGAAGATTTCAAAAACGCTAAATTTAATTTTGACCTGGTGAGAATTTCAGGCGACTACGGCGTTCACAACCTCACCTACTCCAACAAGCTTTTGGACTATAGCTTGTCTATCCTAAAAGGCGAGGGCCCTGGCGAAAAACCGAAAGCTGAAGAGCCATGCTTATTGTGTCATAAGTCTCTCTCGACTGAACAGGTTGCAGGTTGGGAGCAATCCGAGCATGCTAAAAGTCTTGAGACGCTGCTGGCAAGTTCAAAGGCGGAGGATGCTTGTCTGCAATGTCATTCGGTGGATTACCGAAATGACCCAGCAAATGTCACCTTGGAAACGGCGCAATTGCCAAATGGATGCGGGAGTTGCCATCAAGACCACATCTTGGAAACAGAATTCAGCGGTATCGGGAAAAATCTGCTGAAACCGAAAAATGAGGTGTGTAACGATTGTCATACTGCGGGAGACGCTAAGCCGGGAGATACGTTGCAGTCGGCTCAAGTGGAAATTTTCACCGGGACAGGCGGAATCGGCGTGCCCGATTCACCCAGCATTCACTTCTCCATTCATGAGCCGAAAGATGGTTGTGTCTATTGCCACACGCTTTCAATGACAAGTGAAACAGGGGAAGAGATTAGCCACACCTTTGAAGCGAATCTGGCTGTATGTTCCACCTGTCATAAAGAACCAATCGCAACTCTGGAGCAAGCTCAAGAACAGATTTCAACGCAACTTGCTGAACTTACCAAATTGCTCGATGAATATACTGACAAAGAATCAGAGACTTTCAATAAGGCGAAGTTCAATGTTGATTTAGTGAGTCTCGGTGAATCCGGGGCGCATAACTTGAAATATTCAATCAGCTTGTTGGAATATAGCAAGTCCCTTTTAGAAACGCCCGTCACCGAATTCCCAGCTTATGATGTGAATAAAGATGGCGTTGTTGATATCGCTGACATTGACATCGTTAGCGCACATTTCGGCGAAAGTGTGGCGGATTCTCTGACCCCCAATCCTGATGCGGATGGCAGTGGAACAGTGGATATCTCTGACCTCGCGTTAATCGGAAAACACTTTGGTGAAATCACTGCGCCGGCGGCGGCTCCAGCTATTGCCGCAACGGATGACGCCGATAAATAGTAAGCGATTTAAAGAATGAGAAAATCGATGTTACCGAATTGGTCGAAAAGGTGGAAGGAACCCATTCTTCCATTCTTCCATATCTTCCCTTTTTTAGTAGCCCTGATTTTCATCTGCTCAGAAGTACCAGTATTAGCTTTATCGGTAACTGGGAGTCTAATGAACACCTTTTGGGCTAGGGAAAACCAGCTACGCGGTCGGAATGCGGAGGACGCTACAAACCTAAATCTCTATGAATATGCCCGCCTTCGTGCCAGCAATATAGGCAGCGATAGATTGTCGGCGTATATACGAGGACGCATCGGCTGGAAGAGGTTTCCCATTGAAGATGAACATTTTACCGGACGTTTGTATCAAGGATATATAAATTATCGGCTGCCGCGGAAGTTTGATTTGCGCTTAGGCAGGCAATTCTTACCCAATGATGTCGGTTTCTGGCAGATGGATGGCGTTCGGCTGGGAATTAAAAGTCTTGGCCCTCTTAATTCGAGATTCTATGGCGGAGTAGCTGCTACGCCATGGATGGTCGAAAAAAAGAGGGATGGAATTGCGGGAATTGAGCTAAGCAGATTGGAAGTCTGGCGCATTCAAAGCAGAATCAGTTTTCTTACAGTTTTTGATAAAGATCGGTTCAATAACGTCATCTTAGGCATGCGATTGGATGTGCCGAAAGTTAATCTCTTTGATGTCCATCGGAATGTTCATAAACGCTTGAGTTTCTCTGGAAGAGGAAGTATCGATTTATTGACGCAACAGGTTATCTCAGGTTATGGATATCTAGACTTCAGCCCTCTCTCCCCAATACATTTATCCCTCGAATATCAGCACGAGACGCCAATATTCCCCGCCGATTCGATTTTTTCAATCTTCGCCTTTGAGCCATTACAGCAAGCGACAGCAATAATAAAAATCGATATTCTCAACGGACTGGAATTGTACGGTAGATACGCGCGGCAATTTTTCGATGATGGTGTTCCGATTAACCGATATTCCACAGGTTTTACCATCAAAAGCCGTTACGAGCGAATTTTTGGCGTCCGCTTGGAACGTCTTTCCGATGTTCATACAAAATATTGGCGCATTCATTCTTATATCGGTAAAACGCTAACTCCGCGACTGGAGGTCGGTTTTAATCATTATTATAAACCATCGCCGCAAGCGGCTTATGACAGTGTGCAGCACATCATGAACAATGTCCGCATGGGATGGTTAATTCGACAACTTCATGCCTGGGGTGCAAACTTAATGATCTTAATGCTATTTCTCCACATGATGCGAGTGTTCCTATATGGCGCCTACAAACCACCGCGTGAGATGAACTGGATGGTAGGAGTAATTCTGCTTTTTTTAACGTTGATGTTCGCTTTCACCGGCTATCTGCTACCCTGGGATCAACTTGCGTTCTGGGCAGTCACCGTCGGCACGGAGATATTTGCCAGTTTTCCCATCGTCGGCAAATATATCTTAGTGATAGCGCGTAGCGGGGAGAACGTTACAGGGGATACATTGGCGAGATTCTTCGCGCTGCATGTCATAGTTTTACCCGTGGCGACGGGAGCGCTTATAGCTATCCATCTCTTCATGGTGAGACGACAAGGAATTTCTGGGCCGCTATAGAGATTTTAAAGTGAATATACATACAAAGCCAAAATCAAAAGGAGTGACGTTTTTATGCCTGAAGAAAAACTCGATGTTCGCGAACAGGAAGATAACAATCATGAGGAAGGGAAGGAAGAAACAATTCCGAATTCCGAGGAGGGAATACCTTTTTTCCCAAATCATCTGCTTAAAGAAGTTATCGCCATATTCATCATCCTGGGAATTTTATTTACTTTAGCCATTTTTTTGCCCTTTAAATTGCATGAAAAAGCTGACCCACTCATCACACCTGAAGGCATCAAGCCTGAATGGTACTTTCTCTGGGTCTATCAAGCTCTCAAGTATTTTCCCCCGAAAATGTTATTTCTTACCGGAAAAGCAGTTGGGGTTATTTTGATGTTTGTAGCCTTGGTATTCTTGCAATTTGTTTGGCCTATCTTAGATAACTCGCCAGAACGTCACCCCAGAAGACGTCGATTCAGTCTCATACTGGTAGGAGGTTTCTTTGGCTTTGCAATTATTCTTACTGCGCTCAGTATAGTAAGCGAGAAAACAGTAACCATCGGCGGGGCACAATATCATTTTGATCTAAAAGGCATCCCTCATAAGGTAGAGACAGAAGATCTTAAAATTGTTCCTGAGGCTGACATTATCGGCGCTGAAGCAGGAACACAGCGAATTGCTCATGAGACGGACAGTACTGGCGGTGAGGAGAACAAACAACGGGCTACTCCTGAAGTAGATAGCGCTGACACTGGCGGGAAAAGCGGCCAACAAGTCTCTTCTGATACAGGTAGCGTAGGCACTGAAGAAGGAGGACAACCATGAAAGAAAAAGATGGAATGTTGATAAATCCCGATTTATCCGGACGAAATATAAACTTGCGACTTCTGTTCTCTGTTTTATATTGTATCTTATGGTCTGTTGCACTATTCGGATTAAACGCCTCTGCCCAAGAGTCTGCTCGAACATTGAAAAAGGTTGATGATTGGTGCCGCGAATGCCACGGCAAGGAAAAGAAGCTTTATGAGAATAGCATTCACAACAAGTTTGGGGTGAGTTGTATCGATTGCCATGGCGGTGATTCAAAACACGCGGATAAAGAGACAGCGATGTGTCCCATAGCGGGATTTAAGCCGAAGCTGAGCAAAAAGGATATTGTCGAGTTGTGCGCCTCATGCCACAATGATGAACAGATGATGACGCCTTACGGACTCCTAACTAATCAATATGACCTTTATCGCATCAGCATACATGGTCAAAGGTTGTTTGAAAAAGGCGATACCAACGTCGCTATCTGTGTTGACTGTCATGTAACACATGCAATGATGAAACCTTCAGACCCGCGTAGTCTCGTATACCCAACCAATGTTCCCAAAACCTGCGCGCAATGCCACGCGGATGAAAAACTGATGAAACCCTACGAAATTCCGACAGACCAATACGATAAGTTTGTCGGAAGCATTCACGGCGATGCCTTACTGAAACGTGGCTTAACGCGCGGCGTGCCCCAATGTGCGACGTGTCATGGCAATCACGGCGCCGCGCCTCCGGGGGTACAAGATGTGTCGAAAATCTGCGGGCAATGCCACCCCAACGAAAGAGATAATTTCAATAAGAGCCCGCATCGAGAAGCGGTCGATAAAGGAGAGATGACGGAATGTGATAGCTGCCACAATAAACACGATATTGCTAAACCGACCTTGGAGTTATTCGATACCTCCTGCGGCAAAGACAATTGCCATGAGAAAAATTCTGATGAGTTCGCTTTAGGGCAGCAAATTAAATCGTTAATTATCAAAGCTAACGATACCCTCGATAATGCAAGACAGATTATCAAAGATGCAGAAAGCGCCGGAGCATATACCACTCAATATGAATTTACCATCGATGAAGCGCATACCAACATCCAGCAAGTATCCTCTCGTACACATTCGCTTAACAAATCAGAAATTGGCGAATATACAGCTAAAGCCATTACTGCTTCGGATAGTGTAAAAAAAGATATCGATGAGCATTTCAAATCTCTGAGGATACGCAAAGTTGGATTGGGAATTGTTTGGGTATTTGTTTTGGCCACAGTCGTCGCATTATATCTGCGTAAGCGCCGCGCCGACCAGGAATGGCAAAATAGGCTTGCCCTCGAACTAAGTGAAGGACCTGCCCCTTCGACAGGCTCAGGAGAAGCTCTTGAACGAAGTGAAGGGATAGATTCGGGAGATTCGAGATGAAAATCAAATCTTTGAAGATTATCGTTATAGGATTTCTGTTTTTAGGCTGTCTGTCTAAAACACGCAATCAACAACTATCTTTTCCGGAATGGATTTTTATGCCGTTCCCGGAGTTAAATTTTAAGCAAATTTCGTCTTCCGAAGATAGAAAGCGCCTGGGGTTATCCGACTCGGAAACTTTTTCTCTCAAAGATATAGATGCAGATGTGCTGATAGTTGAGTATCTAAGTGTATATTGTTATAGTTGCCAATTGCAAACACCCATTTTCAATGAACTATACGCTGCTATTCAGCAAGATACCAATCTCAAATCTAAGGTGAAAATGATAGGCATAGGCGCTGGTAATAACCAGCGGGAGGTGGAAAAATATAGAAAGGAGAAGAATATTCCGTATCCTATCCTACCAGACCCGAAATTCGAAGCATACGACGCCATTGGAAAAGCTGGCGGCACCCCCTTTACTATATTGATAAAGAAAACGAGAAAGGGAGATAGGCTAGTGCTCAATTATTACCTCGGTTTGATAAGAGATTATGAAGATTTACTCAATGAGGTTAAAAGCGCTTTGAAAGCGGATTTAACGGCAATTCAATTTAATGAAGGAGAATACTTTACCGTTGATTACCGTAAGAAGTTGAAGCCTGAACTCTCTGAAGAACAAATCACAGCCAAAGTAAAAGAGATTATGCGAACTTTAAGCGACGAAGTGCAAAACGTAGAACGAGCGCTTCTGCCGGGTGATGACATGGTTTATATTGGCAAACTGTCTTCGACGGAGCGAGAAAAGCAGCTTATAGCAACTGTTGTAAGAAGAGATTCCGTCTGCGATGTTTGCGGTGTTTTGCATTTTATATACGTTTTTAACGACAAGGGGGAAATCCTAAACTTTACGCCAATCTCGGTCTACAAACACGGCAACAAAGTTTGGGATGAAGAAGATACAAAAAAAATGGAATCTCGAATTTTAGGACGCTCTATTTTCGAGGAGTTTGAATTCAATCCAGAGGTGGACGCGGTATCCACCGCGACCATAAGTTCTAAGCTAATCTTCGATAGCCTTGACCGAGCGAAGAGAAACCTCAAAGAATTAAAGAAGAAGAGGGATGTAAATTGAAAATAAAAAAGTTTTTTAACGTATACCAAATTATCTCAATAATTTTGGCGTTTATCGGAATCATTTTGTTTCTATTCATTTGGGCGACATCTTTCTGGCATCTTGAATGATAGATTACAGATATTAATACGTAATACGTCATGTGTAAAAGGAAATAGGAAATATCAAATGTCTCCAAGAGTTAAATTATGGCTTAAACGTTTTATAAAAAGCGGCCTTATTGCTATACCGGTTTTTATTATCTCTGTTTTTGGCGTCGTCGAATATACATCGAGACCGGAATTTTGCAAGTCTTGCCATTTCATGGAAGAGTACTATAATTCATGGCAAGACTCCAAACATGGAAAGGAAGGTATATCATGTTTGGAGTGCCACTATCCCCCTGGTCTTGAAGCGACAGTTGTCTCTAAAACGCGGTCGATTTCACAGGTAGTGAGCTATTTTACCCAAACCCAAGGCAAACCGTGGGCTGAGATTGAGGATAGAAGTTGTCTGCGAACCGGTTGTCACAATAAACAACTCATTGAGGGCGATGAACTCTTCACCGGGAAGAACCCAAGAGTAATAGTTTCTTTTAATCACAGAGCTCATTTGACCCAACTTCGACGTGGCAAACAACTCCGTTGTGTCGGTTGTCATTCCCAAATTGTACAAGGTAAACACATCACGGTTACTGAGAGCAGCTGTTTTTTATGCCATTTTAAAGATGTGCCTGAAGAGACTAAAACAATATCAGATTGTCTTTTGTGTCATGGAGCGCCGATGGAGACGATTGAAGTGGAAGGCATC
>DTYX01000155.1 GCA_012961655.1 Candidatus Poribacteria bacterium | reverse complement strand
TCTAACTTACTTAAATTTATCGGATTATGCGAATAAAAGTTCGCATATTACGCTGTTATCGGCCATTGCTTCTAACGTTCAAAGTGCCAATTATATCTGTGGGGTTTTGCGGCTCACTCCGTTCGCCCAAATGCTTCGAACTTCGCAAAGCCCGGAAATGTTAGGCGACATACCTGGTTAAGTATTAGTATTGAGGAAGGAATTGCCAATGTCATTAGTTAGGACCGATTACGAACATATCGCTATTCGTGATAGTGTGCCCATCATTGCAGGCACCACAATCAAGGTAGTGGAGCTAGTGACTGAAAAGATAGCTTATGGCTGGAGCCCCGAAGAACTTCACTTCCAACATCCGTATCTGACGTTGGGGCAGATTTATTCGGCCCTGGCGTACTACTGGGACCATGCAGAGGAACTCAATCAGGACATTGAACGTCGTCTGAAGCATGTCGAACATATACGCCGGACAATAAAACCGCCTTTCTTGATAGCCCAATTGAAATCCAGGGGAGCCCGAGGATTTAGTGAATCAGGTAGTGTTTCTCCCATTTTAAAGGTAGGTTTATAGAAATGAATGGAATTGGAGTAAAAAAGTCAATGACTAAGGGACACTACTTGAAATTATAAAGGAGTGCGCAATGCGACGCGTGACAATTCCACGGTTGATTGTAGAAGTATTCGACCGGTGGGGGTTTGACGGGCGACGGTCGATTATAATAAATCCGATACGCTCGTTGGCAGAATTCGGCTTTGAAAACAATATCTCTTCAATTCGGATTTACAAAGGCGCCAGCTTTCATTCAGCCCCCATCTACAAAGCGATTTTTTATGAAGACGAAGATTTTCACGGTAGAAAATTAGCCCTCGGACCCGGTATTTACCCCAATATCCATGATGTCGCCTACAATTTCGGCGACCGGATTTCATCCGTTAATTTCGCGCCTTCACTTGACGTAACTGGGCCAGAATGGGGAAGTGTGCCGGCAATTATCGAACTCTATCGACTTCCTGATTTCAAAGGGAGTTACGCTACCGTGTTGCGAGATTTGGCGAACACTGAAGAGATTGGCTTAAATGACGCTTTCACTTCTATACGAATATACAAAGGGCCAGATTGCCCAAGCGAAGGGTTTCGAGTAATTTTCTATCAACGGCCAAACTTTGAAGGCGAAAGTTTACCGATTGAGATTTCCCCGATGGACTATAAAAAAGAGATTCCCGACTTGCGTGTGATGCCTGAAACTATTGGAACTGCCATCTCTTCAATAAAAATAGAAGCATGGACGTCATCTACGGAATTTTCTGAAATTGTCTTTCAAGATGAATTCGATCGCGGTCAGCTCAGAAAAGAGTGGCGATTGGAAGACCAAGGCGGAGGATTTCTCTGGCGTCAGCGACAGGGATACGCGGAATTTCGGGCGGCAACAGGTCAGGACCTTTTTCATGAGACCAATTTCGACACCTCCAGACTAACACAGGAAGTTATAGGAGATTTTGCCATAGAAACACGAATGCGCGTTACGCCGAAATTGCAAGAATATGGCGGATTGTTGGTCTGGAAAAATCAGGACCGATTTCTGCGTTTTGAGAAGACTTCTGGAGCAGACCCATTTAGAGGTGATATTCGGTTTGAACGGCACATTTGGCGCCGACGCTATCTCATCAAAAGAGTCTCGGAAATGCGACGCGTCAATGGTTTATATATGCGTCTGGAACGTAGCGGGCAGATATTTAGCGCCTACGCCAGCGCCAATGGCATAAATTGGCTCGATTGTGGCACTGCCATCATGGGGGTGGGCGACCCAATATCCGTGGGAATATACGGGCTAGCGCCAGGACGGGTCGCTGAAACGGTGACCCAATTTGACTATTTCCGAATTATGCGAAGAAGTAAGGAAATAACTCGGTATCGTCCAATTCGAGTCCGGGAAAGAGATATTACCAGAACAGAACGCGCGACAGCAATACGAGAATTGACCCGGTAAAAAGGGCAAGAAGGGGCTATTTTAACTTGCCATCTTGCCATTGTACCATTTTGTCATCCAAATAAAAGTAAGTTCTAAAAAAGAACGTCAACTTTTTTCGAGAATGCCCCT
>DTYX01000154.1 GCA_012961655.1 Candidatus Poribacteria bacterium | reverse complement strand
GATAACGTTTACACGCCATATTTTACTGAGCAGCATTTAGAACGGTTTGTCAAACGTCCGGATTATTTTACAGTCCAGCGTTTTCCAGCCACTGAAATCCATGCTTCACTTTTCCAACTGACAGATATAGTCTCCCCTGGTGCAGGAAGTAACCAGCCCCCCAAATCATTACTTGATATAACCAGATCACTCACCAGGTTCTATGATGATTTAGAAGATTATACTAAGCAGACAAACCAATTATCGGAACTCAGCAAAAGAGTAAGAGAGACATTTTCCCATTCTCAATCCCCGGCAGAGCTTATTTCCTCCTACTTACCTAACGCCTATGGATTCCCTTTACTTATCCCGGATGATACAGCTGAAAATAAAACAACGAATTTTGCCACTGATCTTGGCGTAGCTCTGAGAGAACTGCGAGATATCTATGCGAATATGATCAACAGCTTTCTTGAGACTCTAGCCACGTCTTTGCTCCCTGACATTAACCCAAAAATTGAGTTATCCGAGCTTCGCGCCAAAGTTAAGTCAAGGTATGAATATCTGGCCGCAAAAACTGTTGATGTTGAAGGACTCCGATCTTTTATTCAATATTTGGCTGATGCAGAATCAACTGATGATATCTGGCTGCAGCGGCTTTTTTTCTTCCTGGGAAACCGCCCTCCACAGAAATGGACGGATAATGAGCAACAAGAAGCCCTTAAGAAATTGACCAAATTTTCAAAACGGCTGGTTGATCTTAACGTTCGGCATTGTCACATGAACGACCAATTTGATGATGATTGTGACCTTATACGCCTTCAAATTATGCGCCTTGGGCATGCAGATCTTCAAACAACTGTGCCAATTACCAAAGCCACACAGGAATATATCTCTCCTTGCAAGAAGAAAGTTAATTCGATGCTTAAAAAAATTGAAGATGATGATATGTGTCTTTATATACTGGCCAGTTTGGTTGAGGACTGCTTGACTGAAGAGGAAATGGCGGTAAACGGCTAACGCAGTTGAGAACTGGCTATGTGCTTGGTAACTTCAGACGACAAAGATAGTTTGCTTTAGCGATTTATTCGAATGAGTTTGATTAGGTAGCACAATCCAAGACATGCCACCGGTACGCGATTGGAATATAGTAAATGAAAATTAGTGAATTAAAAAAGCAAGTCTCTCTTGGTGAAGACAGTCGGCGGCAATTTAAAGCAGATCTGCACAATGCCGATTCATTGGCAGCAGAGATAGCTGCTTTTGCCAATAGTGAGGGGGGCGCTATTTTTATCGGAGTGGCTGATAATGGTTCGTTGCCTGGATTATCAAATAAAGATGTAAGCCGTATTAACCAGCTAATCAGCAATACAGCCAGTCAACATGTGCGAAGTCCCGTAACTGTACAGACCGAGAACATCCTTTCGGACAACAAC
This sequence comes from Candidatus Poribacteria bacterium, assembly GCA_012961655.1. Lineage (GTDB taxonomy): Bacteria > Poribacteria > WGA-4E > DTYX01 > DTYX01 > DTYX01. The sequence goes on along the minus strand of DTYX01000154.1, from coordinate 1,126 downwards.
AGAATTATTATTGTTTTGACAGTACCTAAAGGAATCGACAAACCCTATTTTGATAAAAACGGGGTCATCTGGTTGAAAAGCGGTTCGGATAAAAGGCGAGTGAATTCTAAGGAAGAACTGCGCCGTCTATTTCAAAGCGTGGATCAATTCCATGCCGATGAGCTGCCGACAAAAGTTGGCGCCGACAAACTGGACAAATTAAGATTCAGAGATTTTTTGAGAGACATATATCATCAGGAATTCCCCGATGATTCACAAAGTTTAACCAAGCTCCTGCAGAATATGAATCTGGCAGCAGATAATGGAATGCTGAACCTTGCCGGAGTCTTGCTGTTTGCCGAAAAACCGGAGTGGATCAAACCTCAATTCATAGTCAAAGCTATCCGTTACCCTGGCAATGATATTCATTCTACCACATATTTGGATACCGAAGATTTTTGCGGATCACTTGAAAAAATATTCGCTGATTCCCTCGCTTTTATCATGCGCAATCTTCATAAAGTTCAAGCAGGGCGAGGAGTAAATGCCCCCGGTGTCCCTGAAATTCCAGAATCTGTTTTTGAAGAACTCTTGGTAAACGCATTGGTTCACCGAGATTACCTGGTCAGCGCCCCAATCCGGATATTTATATTCGACAATCGTATTGAGATAATTAGCCCAGGCCACCTGCCAAACAATTTGACAGTAGAAAAAATTCTGTCGGGAAACTCCAATATCCGTAATCCAATCTTGGTTTCATATATTGCTAAAGGGTTGCTGCCATACAAAGGTATAGGTTCCGGGATCAGAAGGGCATTAGACGATTGGCAGAAAATCGATTTTATTGATGACAGGGAGGGATGCATTTTTACCGTAACAGTTCACCGAACCACCGAGAAAGGTTCGGTGAAAACCCATATCTCCGCTAAAAAAATAGTTTCACATCGGAAAAGTTCGGAGAAAGGTTCGGTGAAAAGTTCGGAGAAAATATTGGGATTGCTTAGTAATATTCCAGAAATGACTATCTCGCAATTGGCAAAGGAGATTGGGATAAGCACCAGGGCCATTGAAAAACAAATTGTAAAATTAAAGAAAAATAACCGTTTAAAACGGATTGGGTCAGCAAAAGGCGGCCATTGGCAAGTTC
>DTYX01000153.1 GCA_012961655.1 Candidatus Poribacteria bacterium | reverse complement strand
TTTTGAGTCCGAACTTTAGTTCAGGACTCCTTTCCAATCAGGGGAAAAACTCCTGATTTCATAAAATGACAAAGGAGGAAAAAGATGAAAAGAGTTTTATTACTCAGCGTTATCTGCTTATTTGCTATTTCGGCAGTAACGCAAATAGCCAGCGCCCAGAAAAAAATTGAAGGCCCGTGGGCGTTTATGATAGCAGCCTGCGCGGCTGGAAAGGGCGGAAGAGATTCAACCGATATAGATTCGCTTAAAGAGGTCAGCAAAGGCGCTGTAACTGAAGATGAAGTAGCCAAAGGGCTTACCGTTGCCATACAAAGTATAAGAATTGGTGGATTGCATTGGGTCGAAGCCAAAATCAAACCAACCGGCGGCAACAACATTCAAGATCTGATTAATGCAGAGAAAAAGAAATGGGGAGGCGGTTGGGAGAAGCTTGCAGCCGATATTAATGACCATTCCGCCTACTTCTATACTGAAGTTAAATCCTCAAAAGCTCGAAGCGGCGTCACCATGAAGGTCGGTAGTGACGACTCCGTAAAAGTGTGGCTCAATGGAGAAGTAGTTCACAAAAACGCGGTAAATCGTGGCGCGAGTGACTTTCAAGATACCTTCAAGGTTGACTTGAAACAAGGTTTAAATCCACTGCTTGTCAAGTCCTCCGAACGCGGCGGCGGTTGGAGCGTGTTCGTTGGTATCGACGGTGATCCTGGTGTTCAGGTTGTTGCCGTTGAACCAGTCGGAAAATTGGCAACCAGTTGGGGGGGCGTCAAGGCGACTTACTAGTTTGGGTGAACGCGACAAGTAGAAGCTTGTCTGGCGAAAATAGTAGTGTAAATCAAGTTTACCAAGTGCTAACTTGATATTAAATTTTGGAATTGATAAAAAGAAAGCGGCAGAAATTGCCGCTTTCTTTCATTTTGGTGTTAGTTAATGAGTGAATTGCGATGACGGGAAGTCGGTAATTTGAACTGAGGTGTTGATTGATGCGAGAAACGAAGAAATTTGTGTGCGTTTTCTGCTTATGTTTCATGCTGATTGCTATTTCTATTCAGGGAAAAAGCGATGTTAATCCACGTCATCTGGAGTATGGCGCCCACCTGGAAAAAGGATTTATAATGCTATTCCATGGAGATAATAAAGGCGCCATCGCAGAATTTGAAAAAGCGCTCGCAATCGAACCAAATCACTATGAAATTCACCACTACTTAGGAATGATTTATGCAGATAATGATTTCTGGAACAAGGCTGTGGAAGCTTACAATCGTTCATTAGAATTGACGCCGGACAATATTGAGGCTTTATATTCACTTGGAATGGCTTATTTCACCCTCCGCGAATGGAAAAAGGCATCGGAACCACTTCAAAAAGCCATCGCCCTCGCGCCGCAGCACGCCCGTGCTCATGATGTGCTTGGAAGAGTTCAAGTCAAATTACGCCAGTTTGAGGAAGCGGTAGAGACACTGACAAAGGCGGCTGAGTTGAATCCCACCGTACCAGGAATCTACCACGAGCTAGGTACAGCTTACCTCAACCTGAAAAAGTATAAAGAAGCAATTCCGCATTTTAAGAAAGCTATCCAGTTTGCCCCAAGCGACCCACAACCACATCACGGATTGGGGACAGCCTATCTCCGTATGGGAGAGAGAGAAAAGGGACGAATCGAAATGCTTCGATTTCAACAGTTGCAGAAAGAATTTGCAGAATATGAACGTTTGTCACGGCTGACTCACGTTGAACCGGAAAATATCGAAGCATGGGCTGGATTGGGCAGACTATTGTTGCGTCAAAAGAACTATGCAGATTCGATACCTGCATTTCAAAAATGTATTCAGCTAGATTCCAAAAACGCTTCATGCTATCACGGACTTAGTCAAGCCTTTATCAACCTTGGGTATCCTGTACCAGCGCGTGAGGCTGTGCTCAATGCAATTCGAATCAGACCTAACGAAGCAATTTTATACAACACACTCGGAAGCACTTATGCAATGCAGGGTGACATACTAAACGCTATTAGGGCGTTTCTGCAAGCGGCCGAATTAGAACCAAAAGTTCCTTATTATCACCTCAACCTTGCAAAGCTGTACGACCAGATAGGTAATCAAAAGTTGGCTGAAGAACACTATCAGTTGTACGAACGCTTTAAAAAGGAAGCATCACGGTGAAGAAAAGCGGATAGCACCAATTCAATGTTGACAAAGCAATAGTGCTTTGTGAAATATGTCATTCTGAGCCGAAGGCGAAGAATCCCTTAAAGAGATCCTTCACTTCGTTCAGGATGACATATCAGAATATATTTCACAGAGTAGTGTCTCATAGCAGAATGCTGACTGTAGATATGCATGAATGGCATCTACAAATTGTGTCATACGGTTATACGATTTGAGCCTTGTATGATACATCCTTTCTACCTTCCGACGAACTTCTTAAGCCATCCCCATACGGTTGACCGCTTGTCTGCAGGAGAGACAGAAACCACAACAAAATCCGGGTCGAACCAGTCCGGACTACGGTCACCTTCAGGATTGTTTGTGATGTTACGTGGATTATTTCCATCCGCATCCATAATGTAGATTTCAAAGTTACCATCCCGATTGGTGTAGAAGGCAATCCTGTGACCGTCAGGAGACCACGACGGACCCGTGTCCTTCGCGGGATTGTTCGTCAGGTTGCGTGGATTATTTCCATCCGCATCTATAACATAGATTTCCCAGTTTCCATCTCGATTAGACCAGAATACAACCCTATTACCGTCTGGAGACCACGCTGGATACATGTTCCAGGTAGGATTGTTTGTAAGCTTTCGTAGATTCTTCCCATTCGCATCCATGACGTGGATTTCAAAGTTGCCATCCCGGTCAGACGTAAAGACAATTCTATTACCATCTGGAGACCACGCTGGAAACAAGTCATCTGCGGGGTTATTTGTAAGGTTCCGCGGATTCTTCCCATCTGCATCCATAACGTAAATCTCAAAGTTATCATCACGAACGGACGTAAAGGCAATCCTTTGGCCATCAGGAGACCATGTTGGATCCAAGTCATCTGCGGGATTGTTTGTCAGTCTTCGTAAATTTTTCCCATCTGCATCCATAACATAGATTTCATGGTTCGCATCCCGCTTGGACGTAAAGGCAATCTTACGGCCGTCAGGAGACCACACTGGATACAAATCATCTGCAGGATTGTTTGTCAGTCTTCGTAGATTTTTCCCATCTGCATCCATAACATAGATTTCATCGTTTCCATCCCTATCCTCAGAAGAGAAGGCGATTTGTACTCGTTTGGGAGCTTGCGCTCGAACTTTTATCAATAACACAGCGCCATCCAACAGCGTGAAAACTGCTAACGTCACAAACATAAGTCGTTTCATTATAACAACCTCTTTTTTTATTAATTTTATCTGTCTTTATCCAAAACCGTCAAGCCAAAAATTTTTTATTTTTCTTGA
>DTYX01000152.1 GCA_012961655.1 Candidatus Poribacteria bacterium | reverse complement strand
TCATTATCTATATCTGTTGCATGGACATCGGAAGCACCATAATAATTACTTGCTATGATGTGTTTGGTAAATTTCCGCTTGTTATCATTCTCCCACCAAGCAATTTCACGAGAGAGAGTAGCTGCACCGAGGACATCGACATCGCCATCTAAGTCTAAATCGGTGGCGTAGACGATATGTGCGCCGTAAAAATTATCTGCTATGATGTGTTCAGTGAAGTTCTGCTTGCCATCGTTCTCCCACCAGGTGATGTCCCCAGCATTGAAAGCTGCGCCGAGGACATCGATATCACTATCTAAGTCTAAATCGATGGCATGGACATCAGAAGCGCCATCAAAATTCCTCGCTATGATATGTTTGGTGAAGTTCTGGTTGCCATCATTCTCCCACCATGCAATGTCGTCAGCTATCAAAGCCGCTCCGAGCACGTCAATATCACCATCACCGTCCATATCCGTTGCATAAAGATAGTGCGCGCCGTCAAAATCGTCAGTTATGGTGTGTTCTGTAAAGTAAACTACGGCTTTCGACGATTTAGACAAAAGAAACAGGCATACGAATGTAAAAAACCAAAATTGCCCCCAAAACACGCTTCGGAATATTTTAAAAGGTATAAGGTTATCTACCATATCATCATTCACGGATTTTTCGTAACGACCAGTTTATTAACTGGTATACCATCGCTCCACTCACCCATAAATACTTGTTCAGGAGTGTTGCCAAGCGCGTATTCCCGATTCTTCCCATAGAAGGCAGCATCCGTTAGTCCATCGAACAGCTTCCAGTATCCGTAGTAATCCAACGCATCCGTTTCCGCGTCTTCGCCGGGTTGAACCAGGCCAAGTTTCTCTCCTATCTCTCTTTTGACCTCGAGAGGAACATCACCGGCATCATACTCGTCGTTGGGAGCATTTGCCGAGTAATGGTCTGATACAAGCGGAGGTACGCCATGATAATCTGAGAGCGCTGTGATAAAATCTTTGTTTGCCAGAGGTATCTGTGGGGTCCCATCGAAAAGAATTTTGGGAACAACCTCTCTGGGTCCTGGATTATCTTCCTCCGACACTACAACAAGAAACAAAATAGTAGCGGGAATAGCGCTATAATCGCCCAAGAGACTTGTGCCTCTGGATACTCGAGGGGAATATTCTGGACTCCCGGGATGAACTACCATAAGAGCTTTGGGCTGCGGTAGCCCCTCGGAAACCGCTGAAGCGGCGATATTGGCGCAGATAGTCGCCCCAGCGGAGTGACCCACTAAAGCGAAATAATCCAATTGAGGAAGCACATGCCCGCCGCTCTGGAGGCGTTGAATCGCATCTTTTATGGCTTTAATAGCATTAGGTGTCATAACCTCTGCCGGTGTACGAATACTATCCTGATACATCGGATAAACGACGATGTTGCCGCGTCGGACAAGGTGTTCAATCCAATCACCATAAGACCATGGCCATCCAAGCCAACCGTGGCCGAATACAATCAAGGGCGCGGAGGCGGGCGTGGGAGATGCCGGTTCGAAAATCCAGTAAGCGGTTTCACCTTGGCCATAAAAGTTTTGGATGACATCTGCGTGACGATAGTCAGCGCCACCTGGACCGTACGCGGGTTGGTTCGGTTGCATCGGTATTCCACCTTCCAATGGCAATCCACAAGAATCGAACTTTGCGGAAATAAAGAAGATGGTCAAACCGAGCAAAATAAAGTTGAGGAAGTTTTTGCTAAATTTTAATGTGATTTGCAATCTAAATTCTCCAAATATTTTATGAGATTTTCGCCGTATTGTTTCTGTTTCGACTACGGGAGTGTAGTGGCGACTTTTTACTTTTCAGATTAAAAAACGACTGTCGTTACTACAATATTATTGATGACTTTTTTGCTCAATGGCGTATAAACCGTATGAATAATCATAATAAACCACACCATCAGCAACAACCATTATCTTTTCAATTGCGTGTTCACCTGGAAGAGGCATAGTCCATATCGGTTCTCCAGTATCTCCATCAAGCGCATAAAAGAGTAGATTGTCCATATCGCCAGAGTAAACAATATTATCTTTCCCAGCTACTGCGGTGGCATAATTTGCGCCGTGAGGAGTTTGCCACGCTACTTCAGGGTAGACATCATCTCCGTCGATTACCTCGCGGAAGGCGGTGACAACACCTCCCCAGTTGTTGAATATGACAAAGCCATTAGTCCTATTATATGTGTTCGCCACTTGGTCTCTGCGTTCGGGCACACCTGGTTGTACTTCAGGACCTGAGTATGACCATCTAAGAGATAACTTTTCATTCTCATAGCTTATAGCATATTGATAGGAAGGTAGTTCAGGAACATCATAGGGAAATGAACAGAAGAAAACCCTTTTGCCAATTCTATCTACGCAGGGAGTAGTACTGGAAAGTTGATTATCACCGTAATGATATCTGTCTAGAAAAATTAATCCTTTACGAGGAACGTACCTGAATAGTAGAATCTCTTCATAGACGACAAAAAACACTAAATCTCTATCAAATGATGGAATATTGCGTAAGTAGTTTCGACTTTGTGGGTCTAGTTTAATATCGAGAGTTCTGAGATTAAATCTGGAAATGATATTGCCAAAACGACGTCCGAGGATATATACCATTCCCCCACCGGTGGCTACGAGCAATTTACCATCTGGGAGCATCTCCGCGCCGGTGATTGGCAAATCCACCAAACGAATATCATCGCCAGCCTCTTTGTCTCTTAATCTACGCATCCAAAGGCGAGTCCTCAGGTCGGGAGTATACATAAATATACGGCCATAATCGGCGATAACGACGTCGCCATTGGGCAAAACCGTAGGTGATGTGAGAAGAAAACCTAAATTGAAGCCGCGTGCTACATATTCAACTTTTCCTGTCTGAGTATTTATGACCTCCACATAATTTATTGAACCATTATCAACGCTAGCCATACGATAAAAGCGGGGAATGCCATCTGGGAAAGTCGAAGCGCTACTCAGCACTGATACACCCAAAAGGGCATTATCACTACTTTCGTGGTGAAAACGAACGACAGGTTCAAGAACACCTCGTCCATATACCCATTTCGTCCTTTGCTTATTACCATGAATTGTATACCATGGTGATAAACTGATAGCCTCATCTTCGGGCGCATCGATATCTTGTAAGTCCGTGAGGGCAATGTTGCCGCTACATACTTCAGCAGGTTTCGTAGCGAAAAATATAAGCAGCGACACTACAAGAACGAGCGCGCCAACATAGTATTTTTTGAAGATTTTATAATTCATTCTAAATTACCCCCTCCCCTTTGGAATTCGGATTTCGGATTTCGGAATTAAAGGCAGTACAGAGCACGCCGCTACTTTCCTTCCATTCTTCCAATCTTCCATTTATTCACCACTCTGGCGGCACTGAGGCACG